>JBGSUY010000444.1:0-11996 GCA_041753195.1 Chromatiaceae bacterium | reverse complement strand
CTGGTCGCCGCGCGGCGACCAGCGACCAGGAGGCCCGACATGGCCCCACCATCCCCCAGGTTGAAGACCCGCAGCTCGCTTATGGCCGGATCGTCGTAGACGGCCGCAAGGGCGGCGCGGGCCTTGTCCGCCCCTTCGATCTCTTCGAGGATCATCGGCACCGAGCGGGCCGCGTCCGGATCCTGGACGCCGCGCAGCTCGGCCACGATGTTCCCTTTGGCGCCAGCCTCCCGCGTATAGACCTCCCTCCAGGGACCCATCCAGGCATCCTCGCCATAGCGCTCCCAGAGATCGCCGACAAAATACTTGTACTTCTCGAGGGCCATCTGCCTCAGGTCGCCGGCCGTATCTAGCTGTTCTTGGAAGACGGCGCTGCCGAATCCGGCCTGGCTTGGTGCGCCATAGGCCGCTTCTAGGTTGACCAGGGACTCTGACTTGGCCTGCTCTGGGTTTGTCATGAAGACCTCACAGGGGATGAACACGGACGCCATTGCTTCAGACTACCCCGTGGCGCGTGGTCCACTATTGGCCCGGGCCAAAGCGGCGCCAACGCGCACGGGCTGCCCGGTCTCATGGGTCGCTCTTGGGAAGGGCTGCCACGATAAAGATAGAGGACTAAGGCGATTGCCCGAAAATCATGTACCAGATCGCGAAAGATTATCGTCTGTCTTCAAGGAGTGCCGATAGGAGCATAGCCGGGCTATGTGACTGTCGGCGCGACGCCGAAGGCGGGCGAAAAGACGAGCGAGATGGTGCGTGGTTTGACAGAAATCGCCTAAGGCGTTGGCGGCGCCAACCGTGCCCAAGATGGCCAGCCAAGTCAAGGTGTCTGCGACCCGCCTAGGCCCGATGCTAGGCTCCCCTGCGAGCGGGGCCAGGAGAATGCCCACCGCCACG
The DNA here is from genome assembly GCA_041753195.1 of Chromatiaceae bacterium. GTDB lineage: Bacteria > Pseudomonadota > Gammaproteobacteria > Chromatiales > Chromatiaceae > Thiodictyon. The sequence continues at coordinate 11,099 of JBGSUY010000444.1, read as the reverse complement.
ACAACTCCGGCGGCAAGTCCATCGAGCGACACTCGATGGATGCGGCCGGGCCTTCGCGAGCCGCGGACCGCACTGTGGGGAATCTCCTGACAGGAAGGCCCCGATACCCGGCTCTGGACCCGACGGATATGATCCGGGCTCGTACGCGAACAGCCGCCGAGAGTCGTCGATCGTTCGCGTGCCTCGGGGAGTCCGTGCCGATGTCGCACCGTCCGGAGACGCGGCGAGCCGATGCATACGCAGTCTCGGCCATGTCCTTCGCTCTGACTCGGGCATGGCTCCCGACGCCCCAAGGACTCGCCGAGGCCATGCGGACCGGCAGGTCAAGAGATCCCCTTTTCACGTTTCCCTTTCATCCGGAGCAACTATGCGCTGTACACAGAAAACTCGTCCGCCGGGCTTGCGACCGCTCGGTACCAGGCATCCAAATCCATCGCGGTTGCGGCTGAAGATCGCGGGCCTCGGTCTGGCCGCACTGCTTCCCCTCGCCCTCCCCTTGCAAGCCAACGCCACGGGCGGAGGGGGCGAGGGTTGCATCACGCTGAAGTAAGGAGATCAGCATCGATGGCGGCGCCAACTACTACGACGCCAATACACCCTCCAGCGCCGTCAGGGGCGCCCCGCCGAAGAACACGCATTATCGGCTCACCGTCCGGAACTGCGGCGCGACCGCTCTGGACAGGGTCAAGGTCAGCGATCCGACGCTTGGTCTCGACGGGGTCACCATACCGGGCAGCCGGACGGGCCGGCTCGCGCCGGGCCACCGGGTCGTCATCACCTCCCGATCGGCAGGGTTCCGAAACCTGTATGCGCCAAGGCGTTGCACCAGTGACGGGACCTACGCCAATGTCGCAGCCGCCGAAGGCCGGGTGGTCGGTTCGCATGGCGCGATCACGCGGACGAAAGTCCGCGACGACGATGCCGCGTACCTTATCTGTAAGGGCCGGCAGCCGGCGGTGAGTATCGAGAAGCAAGTCCGGTTGCCGGACGGCGATTGGGTCGATGCGGATACGGCTGACGCGGCCGTCGTTCAGACGCTCGGGGCGGGCGTGGAGTATCGGCTCCGCATCGCCAACGTCGGCAGTGTCGGTCTCACGAACATCCGGGTCTCCGACGCGGACCTTGCGATTCAGGACGTCTTGGCGAGCAATCTGCTGTGGGCCGGGCAATCCGTCACTGTCACGGCTCCACCCCAGGATTCCGGAATCTGAATCAGATCGGGCGCTGCACCGCTGCCGGCGAGCTCCTCAACACGGCCACGGTCACCGCCACCGCAAAGAACTACCCGTCGCAGGTGGTCTCGGCGCAGGACCCGGCCTGGGTCAAGTGCGAGCCCGTCGTCGGAGGAAACCCGGCCATCGAGATCAAGAAGCAGATCAGCTTCGACAACGCCACCTGGTACGATGCGGACACCCTCGACAACCCCCTCCAGGGCACCTTCCCGCAGGATGTCTTCTATCGGTTCCTCGTCACCAACACCGGCGATGAGCCTCTCGCGAACCTCATCGTCGACGACGCGGAACTCGGTCTGAACAACATCTCCCTTGGCGGCCTTCCGCTCCCGCCCAACACCGGCACGATTGAGCTGAACTCCTCGATTCTGGACTTCGAAGCGCTGGAGCAGCCGGACGGCTGCACCTCCGCGGGAACGGTCACCAACACGGCCCCGGGTCTCCGCTACCTCGCAAGTGGACGGCGCTCCCGTCTCGGATGACGACGCGGCGATCCTGGTGTGCTTCGGCACTCCCGAGATCGATCTCCGGAAGGAGGTCAGCGTCGACGGCGGCACCACCTGGCTCGATGCGGACACCGATGCCGACGCGGTCGCCACGCCGGTCGGCAGCGGCGTGCAGTATCGGTTCCTGATCGAGAACGTCGGTACCCAAGACATCGACTCCCTCTCGATCAGCGATCCGTCGCTGGGGCTCGCAAACGTCCCGGTCCCCGGAACCCTCGCGGCCGGCGACACCATCACCGTCACGGCTGCCGACACGGACTTTGGCGCACTCGACCAGCCCGATCGCTGCGCCAGCGCGGGCGATGTCACCAATACCGCGACAATCAGCGGCACCTCGGCGGAGACCAATACCCCGGTCTCGGACAGCGACTCGGCCGTGGTGCGGTGCCAGGGGCCCGCGAATCCGCCGGCGATCCAGATCCTGAAGCAGGTCAGCGTCGATGGCGGGACGACCTGGCTGGACGCGGACACGGGGGCCGATGCGCCCGTCGTGATGGTCGGCAGCGGTGTGCGGTATCGGTTCGTGGTCGAGAACGTCGGTACCGAGGCTATCCGATTCCTTTCGTTATCCGATCCGTCCCTGGGTCTGAACAACGTCAGCGTCATCGCGCTTTCACCCGGCATTACACTCGAACTGAACTCATCGCAGCCCGGTTTAGAGTCCCTTGACCAGCCCAATCTCTGCGCCACCGCGGGCGATGTCACCAATACCGCGACGGTCAGCGGCACCTCGCAGGATACCAATACCCCGGTCACGGACACCGACTCGGCCGTGGTACGGTGCGAGCAGCCCGCGATCCCCGCAACCTGTACAGTGTGCTCGGGGCTTGATTGCATCGTCCCCGACTCCAGCGGCCCGGCGCCGACGCAATGCGGTGCGGGAAATGATGTTTGCACCATCCGCGTTGAGGATCTGGCTCCCGGTCGGGCAATCGACAGGGCATGCGCCGTCCGTGCGGACGCCCTGGCTGCGGCGGGACAAAATCCTGCGTCGTGCGCGAACCTGGAGACCGTCGTGCTGCCTGCGGGGGATGTGTGCACCTTCGTGTGCGACGGCGTGAGCAACCCGAACTGCAACGATCCGCCGAGCTTGTTACCGGTGGCGGGTGACATCACGCCCTGATGCCGGCCACCTCCGGGAACGGAGGGCGAATCCGACCAGTGCCCGGCGGGGGGCCCCGCTTTGGGGCCAACGGCCGGCGCTCGGCCCGGACTGATGCTCGACGCCGGAGCCCGTCGCAACGGGTCCGCCAGGCTTGCTTGATCAATACGCACGCGGGCCGGTCGCGGCGGGGGTCATCCCCGCCGCGTACCGAGCCAGACGAGGCACGGACGCCGTGACACCACACCCTGCTGCCCGCGCACCAACGTCTGCCCACCTCCGTTAGGCCCGGTCATCCGGGCCTTTTTCTTGGGCGCCCGGCACGGGCGCACTCCTGGAGGTCCAAGTCCTCCCTTAAGCCGAAGTTCCAGAGAGAAAATAGAGAAAAAGCGCGGCGAATCGATGGCTTAACCGATCTGCCCAAGTCCCCGCACAGCAGGGCCAAGGCCGGTCTGCAGGCGATCTGGATGGCAACGACCCGCATGGAGGCCAACCAAGCCTGCAAGCGCTTTATCAAACGCTACGAAGCCAGGTACCCCAAGGCTACCGAGAAGCTGGAGAAGGATCGCGAGGCTCTGCTGGCCCTTTTCGCCTTCCCGGCCGATCACTGGGTGCACCTGCGCACCACCAACCCCATCGAGTCGACCTTCGCCACGGTGCGCCATCGCACCAGCCGGTACCCAAGAACTGCGTCAACCGCGCCACCTTCCTCGGGCTGGCCTTCAAGATGAGCGAGGAAGCGGCCAAGAGCTGGCGACGCATCCGCGCCCCCGAAAAGGTGGCCGAGCTGCTTCGGGGCGTACGCTATGAAGACGGGGTTCCGGTGCCCGACGATCCACCGGATGCAAAAGAGGAGCAACGGGAAGCCGCCTAATCACACTCTGGCCCCCAAGGTCACACACCAGATTTGCAAATAACTCCCAGGCTCGTCCAACCGCAAGGATTAGTCGTCGCTCGCTCTGCTCGCACGACTCATCCTTTTCGTTAGGCATTTCTTTCCGTAACCGACACGAGAAACGGTTGTCTGTCCCCGTTTTCCCCCATCGTGGTCCGGCGGCCACGGCGCGTGCTCTGGCTGAAGGGCGTCTGCCGTCGTCGGGAAGTCGGGCGAGTTGGTCAAACCCGTCACGTAGGCGCTGCCCGATTGATCCACGGTAATAGCGAAGGCATCATCTTCCGCGTTCCCACCGAGGTAGGTGGAATACACCAGGACCGGGTCGATTACGAGCGCCCGGGCAGAGTCATAGCTGGCCAGCTCAAGACTCACCTGGCCGGCATCGGCGAGCACATAACGGGTGGGAATGAGCGACCGCTGGCCGTCGCGCTCCTGATAGACCTGCGGGCTGTGCTGGATGACCTCACCGCCCCCGATGCTCAGGACCAGATTACCCTGCCCATCGAGCCGCATGGCGTCCGCGCCGGTGAAGGCAAGTCGGACGACGCTTGGATCCGCTCCGGGGGCGACGACCAGGTCATACTCCAGTTGGCGCTGGGTGCCGTAGTAGACGAGGTCGATGCCGGGGTACACGCCCTGGTAGCGCACCTTGGCATAGGTCGGAATCCCGGTGCGCCAGTGCTCGGGGTCCTGGCCGCGGAAGTAGTTGACCTTGCCCGGTAGAACGTCCTCGCCCAGGACATTTGGCGATGGATTGGCGCCCACCAGCTTGAGCCGCAGGACCGCCGGGCGCGTCGTTTGCTTTGACCTGCGCACGTCCTCCGCCGACCGGGTGCGCGGCAGCGGCGGTTCTCCCGTTTCAGGCCGGGCAGGGATTAGGGTAAGCACCGCCCCGCTCGGGGTGAGGAAGAGGCTATAGCCCGGACCGCGGGCGAGGAACTTGACCGCCCCGTCGCTTTGGCCCTGGTTGGCCTCGAAGGCGTAGGGGAGCTTGCCGTACGCCGTATCGAGGCGCGCCCCGGCCGGCTGGGTTACGGTGTTCGAAGCGGGATTGGTGTCTAGCGGTGTCGGCTGATCGGCCTGGCTGGCCTCGATTCGGAAGGGGTCGGCGATGGCCGGGGCGATAGAGAGGATGCCGAGGATTGTCAGGTAGCCCATGCTCCCGAGAGCGGCTGAAGTAATGTAGTGTCCCCCAGCCGGGCGATGAGCCCCGGTTGTTCGAGGCCCCCGGACTACGCCGGATCCCTGCGGCATCCCGGCCACGAGCGCGGCTATGAGGCAAGGTACACGGAGGGCCAGGAGGCGCTGGGTCATGCGCCGATTGAGGGTCTGCTGCGAAGCCGGCGGCCTTGGCGACGGGGTCGGTGAATTTCCGGTCCCCAGTGTCTGCCGATCCCTGGGGATGGTTTTTCCTTTCGCCCGTACCGCAAAACGAGCCAAGTCTTGCTGGCTGCTGGCCTGACTACAGCGGCCGTTCGTTTATCCAGGGCTTCCGACCGCAGTAGGTCGTTTCCACCGGTCCAAACTCAGAGCCGTCGGTGATCGGAATCAGCGTGAAGTGATCGCTGGCGTAAGCAGCCCTGGGTGATCGCAATGCGCGTTCAGGAGACGTTCGCCGTCTCCGCTGGGACTGTCCGTAGTGGGGACGCTGCGGACACCGGGAGGTTGGATTCCGGCAGCGGCAGCCGTTCGATGCCACTGGCCCTTTTGCTTGAAACGATGCCCGTGGGGAACTGGATCTTCGATTGCCGTGCATCCGCTCGAGAGGGAATGTCGCACAAATGAAAAGGGGCGCCGGGGCGCCCCTTGATTCAATGGCTGCGGCTTGAGGACCGAGCCAGCAGTCGATCAAGCTTCAAGGTTGTCCAGGGCCTTCTGGAAACGGTTGGCGTGCGACCGCTCGGCCTTGGCCAGGGTCTCGAACCAGTCGGCGATCTCGTCGAAGCCCTCGTCGCGGGCGGTCTTGGCCATGCCTGGGTACATGTCGGTGTACTCGTGGGTCTCACCGGCGATGGAGGCCTTCAGGTTGAGGGAGGTGCCGCCGATAGGCAAGCCTGTAGCCGGATCACCGACGGCCTCCAGATACTCCAGGTGGCCGTGGGCGTGGCCGGTCTCACCCTCGGCAGTGGAGCGGAAGACGGCCGCGACGTCGTTGTAGCCTTCCACGTCCGCCTTGCCGGCGAAGTACAGGTAGCGGCGGTTGGCCTGGGACTCACCCGCGAAGGCCTCCTTCAAGCTGTGTTCGGTCTTGCTGCCCTTGAGCTCCATAGCGATCTCCTCGGTAAATGCCTCGGTTGGATGTGGGTTGCTGTACCAGCAACGCGGAAGATAGGGACCCTTCCTCCAATTAAGAAATTGTTTGTTCCAATGGCGCCGATAGCCAATTTTTATGAGGACGGCGCCTCGGCCCCTCAAAGGTAACTCACGCAGCGCAGCTCCGCCGCCTTCACTGCCTGGGAGACCAGGTCCACCGCGGCAGTACGCGGGAAGCTCCGGCGCCAGGCCAGGGCGATGCGGCGCGACGGCGGCTCGCTGGCAAAGGGCCGCACGCACAGGATGTTGCGCGCGAAGAAGGGATCCTCGCTGCTGGCGGTACAGGGCAGCACCGTGATCCCCACCCCGCTCGCCACCATGCAGCGGATAGTCTCCAGGGACCCCCCTTCGAAGCGCCGCTGCAGGCCGCCGCTGGCGGTGTCGGTCTGGAGACACCCGGGGCAGGCCTTGAGGACCTGGTCCCGGAAGCAGTGGCCGGAGCCCAGCAGCAGGACGTTCTCCTCCGTGAGGTCATCGATGGCGATACTGGGACGTGCCTGCCAGGGATGACTGGTGGGCAGCAGCACCACGAAGCTCTCGTCGTAGAGGGGACGGGTGACGATGCCCGGCGCGTCGAAGGGCAGGGAGATGACGATCAGGTCCAGGTCGCCGCGCTTGAGCCGTTCCGCCAGCACGGCGGTGAAGTTCTCCTCGATCATCAGCGGCATGTCCGGGGCCAGCTCCGCCACCAAGGGGACCAGGTGTGGCAGAAGATAGGGCCCAACCGTGTAGATGGCCCCCAGGCGCAGGGGACCGACCAATGGGTCCTTGCCCTGACGGGCCAGCCTCCGGATGCCCTCGGCCTCCTCCAGGACCCGCTGGGCCTGCTCCACGATCCGCTGACCGACGGCGGTCACCGTCACCTCCCCGGCTCCGCGCTCGAACAGGCTCACCCCCAGCTCGTCCTCAAGCTTGCGCACGGCCACCGACAGGGTAGGCTGGCTCACGAAACAGGCGTCGGCGGCACGCCCGAAGTGCCGTTCCCGGGCCACCGCCACCACATAACGTAGCTCACTGAGGGTCATAGCGAGAGAAGGTGGGGGCGCGACCGGCCCCAGGACAGGGGTGCGCCCGTTTGGTGACACCGTGCTCGGGCTGTTGGCTCCGCGGGGCTACCGCTCCCGCCAGTCCCGGTGCTCTGTGAACTTCATCCGAGCGGGCGGCCAGGTGATCTGTTAGAAACTGCCACAATCCATCGCCGACCTAGGCACCCCCTTCCCGAGCGGAGCCCCGCCTTCATACGATCCATGAAACGCCGTCCTAGCAGACAAAAGAGCCCCGGCAAGTCGGCGACCTCCGCAGCGGGGGAGGCCGCCGAGGGGGAGCACCGAGGACGGGCGCGTCTGGTCCAGATCACCGATTGCCACCTCTTCGCCAAACCTGATGGCAAGCTGCTCGGCCTCACCACCCGCCAGAGCTTTGAGGCGGTGCTGGACCTGGCACTGGGCGATTCGGCGCCCTTCCCCGCCGACGCCCTGGTCATGACCGGGGACCTGGTCCACGACGAGACCCCAGAGGGTTATGCCTATCTCCGCGGCGTCCTGGAATCCACGGGCCTGCCCTATTACTGCATCCCCGGCAACCATGACCGCCGGGACCTCCTGGAGCAGTGGCTGGGACCCGCGGCGGTGGGACGCGTCGCCAGCCGGCAGCTGGGCCCCTGGAACCTGGTCTTCCTGGACTCCACCCGCCCCGGACGGGAGGGGGGCCTGCTCGGGCGCGACCAGCTCGACCAGGCGGATCGCCTCCTGGCCGAGAACCCGGCGCCCAGCGTGGTGTTCCTCCACCAGCATCCGATCTCGGTACGGAGCGCCTGGATGGACACCATGGACGTCGAGAACGGCCATGAGCTGATCGCCGTCTGCGACCGCCACCCCAACGTCCGAGCCCTGGTATTCGGGCACATCCATCAGGAGTTCGTCGCCGAGCGCGGGGGCTATCGCATCCTCGGGGCCCCGTCCACCTGCGTCCAGTTCCTCCCCAAGAGCAAGGACTTCGCCGTCGACACCCTGACCCCCGGCTACCGCGAGCTCCTGCTCTTCCCGGACGGACGGCTCGAGACCGCGGTGAGGCGTCTAGCCGCCTATCCAGAGCCTCTCAACACGGCCGCCGACGGGTATTGAGCTCCGGGTTTCGACGCCCAGACGCCCCGCCGCTTCAGGCGGCGGGCGGCCGCAGGTCGACGGGCAGGAGGTCCCCAGTGTCGATACCGTCCGCCCGGTGGACCAGGCGCACCGCCAGGGCCTCCACGCCGCCCTCTACCACCTCCAGCAGGCGCCGACCATAGGCCGGGTCCACCGACCAGGCCGGGCCGACACGCTCAGCCTCCGGGCGATTCGCCGCGAACAGGATGACACCGCGCAGACCGGAACGGACCGCCGCCAGGAGCAGGTCCAGGTGCTTGCGGCCCCGCTCGCTCACCGCGTCGGGAAAGCGCAGGCAGTCCCCATCCAGCAGGGTGACGTTCTTCACCTCGACGAGGGCATCCGGGCGGGGGCCCTCCGAGAGCCCGATGTCGAGGCGGCCCCGGGGGAGACCCACCGGCTCGAAGGGCAGCTCCCGGCGCAGGCGGCCGTAGCCACCCAGGGTCGGGATAAGGCCCGCGGCGATGCCCTCGGCGATGACCTGATTCGGTCGCGCCGTGTTCACACCGATCCAGCCCCCGCCCATGTCCACCCGCTCCAGGGTCCAGGGGAGCTTGCGGGCGGGGTTGTTGCTTTGGCTCAGCTGCACCGGTGCACCGGGGGCCCAGCAGGTGGCCATGGTGCCGGTGTTTGGGCAATGGGCGATGACGACTCGGCCGTCCGGCAGCTCCACGTCTGCCAGGAAGCGCTAGTAGCGGCGGCGGATGCGGCCGTCGGTGAGGGGTGGGAGTCGCAGGGAGAGTCCTCAGAGCTTGTGAACAAACCTACTGCGCGCCCCGATCGCGGCGTCGCGTGCTCGTTCGCTCCTCGCCTATCTACTTGATATGTCTCGTCGCTCACTGCGCGGCTCCTTGCGCTCGAGGCTGCTCGCTACGGTTTTTTCACAACCTCTCAGTCCACCGCGAAATCGTGGAGCGGCTGGTAATCCAGGGGCTCGCAGGCCACCACGGTCACCGCCGCGTGGGGCGGGCCCACCCGCAGCCAATCCTTGAGCTGGCTCACCGCCTGAGGCTCGCCACAGACCAGGACCTCCACCTGACCGTCCGGCCGGTTACGGGCGTAACCCGTGACCCCCAGCCGCACCGCCTGCTCCCGGGTCGAGGCCCGGAAGAAGACCCCCTGGACCCGCCCCCCCACCAGGCAGCGATAGCAGACCCGGTGCTCCCGTTTCGAATCATCCATTGCATGCCCCCCCTTTCGCGGTGCTGGCCCGATGAATCCCGGCTCGCGGCGGCCTGGTCATTTGCCCGCTGCCGCCTGCCGTTCGCGCTTGTACTTCGGGAAGGGCAGCTCCTGGTAGCGCCCGTCCACCACGTACTCCCCCAACCACTGGAACTCGTCGGCGTCGCGAGTGGCACCGATGTACTTGCTCACCAGGTTGCCCTCCAGGTCGAAGAAGGCGAAGACAGGGGTCGCCCGCACCCGGTGCTCCTTGAGGGCAAAGTCCTTCTGGGGCATTTGATTTCCCTTGAAGTCCGTGATCTCCACGTCTCCTTCCACATCGACCGGGAAGATCAGGAAGTTCTGCTTGAAGTAATCCTGGATCGGGGGCTGGTTGAGCACCGTGGTCTTCATACGGTGACAGAAGGGACACTCGTCCATCTCGAACATCAGGAGGACTCCCTTCTTGCCCTCCGCCTTGGCCTTCGCCAGCTCCTCCTGGAAATCGCCGAAGGTCTGGTCGAAGAAGAACTGGGCGGGGTCCCGCGGCTCGGCCGCGCAAGGGACGGCCGCCAGCAGCAGGAGCGACAGGAAGGCCAGGGTCCTGAGGTTCAAGGTGCTGAGGTTCAGGGTCGGCAAGGCATGGGGCATTCGGGGGCTCTCCTCGGGTTACCGGTTCGCAAGGACCCGACAAGCTTGAGTCGGCGTCGAGCGGTTGAGGGCCGATTCTCGCGGCATCCGGGCCCGGATTCAAACTGGCAGCGAGCGCCACCGGGACTCGGACTGCTAGACTAGGGCGCCCTGGAGGTGGCGCCATGACCCTGACCATCTATCACAATCCCCGCTGCAGCAAGTCCCGGGAGGCCCTGCGGCTGATCGAGGAGCGGGGGATCCGGCCCGAGGTGGTGCGCTATCTCGATACGCCCCCGGACGCCCTAACCCTGGATTCACTGCTGAGACTGCTGGGGCTCGAGCCCCGGGAGCTGATGCGCCGAAAGGAGCCTGAATACCAGGCGCTCGGGCTGGACGCCCCCACCCTGTCCCGGAAGGCCCTGATCGCCGCCATGGTGGCCCATCCCCGGCTGATCGAGCGGCCCATCGTGGTCAAGGACGGCAAGGCGATCCTAGGGCGCCCGCCCGAGCGGGTCCTGGATCTACTCTGACCTGCAGCGGAGGCGGCGACACGATGGCCCATGTCCTAATCCTCTATTACAGCCGCTACGGCGCCACCGCCGAGATGGCCCGCCAGGTGGCCCGTGGCGTGGAGTCGGTCCCCGGCCTGGAGGCCCGACTGCGCACCGTCCCGACGGTCTCCACCGTCTGCGAGGCTGTGGAGGACAGCATCCCACCCTCCGGGGCACCCTACGCGACCATGGATGATCTGCGCGACTGCGCCGGCCTGGCCCTGGGCAGCCCCACCCGCTTCGGCAACATGGCCGCGCCCCTCAAGTACTTCCTGGACGGGACCAGCGCCCTATGGCTCGGCGGCACCCTCGCCGGCAAGCCCGCGGGGGTCTTTACCTCCACCTCCAGCCTCCACGGCGGCCAGGAGGCCACCCTGCTTAGCATGATGCTGCCCCTGCTCCACCACGGCATGCTGGTCCTTGGTTTGCCCTACAGCGAGCCGGACCTGATCCGCACCCGCAGCGGCGGCACGCCCTACGGACCCTCCCACCTGGCGGGACCGGACAGCGACCTGCCGCTGACGGAGGAGGAGCGGCGCCTGTGCCTGGCCCTCGGGAAGCG
>JBGSUY010000443.1:0-3371 GCA_041753195.1 Chromatiaceae bacterium | reverse complement strand
CGCCGCGATCAGCTTGGTGACGAAAGGCCGGTTCACCCGCAGGGTCCCGACCGCGCCCACCGCCGGGACGTAGCGCAGGCCGCAGTCCACCTTGCCCCGCTGTAGTCGGGCCGCCACGCGCTCCCGCACCGGAGGCTCCAGGGCGCGCAGCTCTTCGGGCAGCCGGATGTGGGGCTCCAGGAAGCGGTGGTTGACGGAGCGCAGCTCCCAGACGAGTTCCCCGAGGTCACCGCTCTGGATCTCCCGGGCGAAGGCGGTCATGCTCTTGATCATGGGCGGTTGCGTCTGGTCTGGGAGAGAAGGAGGCTGTGGTCGCTGAACATCGCGGGAGGGAGCAGCGGTTCCGGCTTCGCCCTCGAGGTTGGCGCTATCATAGCGCCAGATCCTCTCCCAGGCCCAAGTGCCGCCACCGCTCCCAGGTTATGGCCGCCGCCCGCGAAAGCCTCCCCCCTGGCACCCTGCTTGGGGCCTACCGTCTGCTCGGCACCCTCGGCAAGGGCGGATTCAGCTTGATCTATCAGGCCCAGGTGGAGGACTCGGGCGAGGAGGTGGTGATCAAAGAGTTCATGCCCAAGAAGGTTGCCCGCCGGGACCCCAAGGGACGCGTGGTCCCCCTGCAATGGCAGCTGGCGGAGAACCTCTACCGGGGGCGCAAGCTGTTCTTCCACGAGGTCAAGGCCCTGGCCTCCCTGAAGCACCCAAACATCGTGCGGGTCCTGGACTTCTTCCTGGCCAACGAGACCTGCTACCTGGTGATGCCCAACGAGCGCGGGCGCAATCTCGGCGCCTATGTCCAGGAGCGCCGCGGTGGACTCAGCACGACCTTCATCCTCGACGTCTTCCTGCCCATCCTGGATGCCCTGTCCCTCCTCCACGGTCGCGCCATGCTGCACCTGGACGTGAAACCGGGGAATATCCATCTGCGCCACGGAAATCAGCCCCTGTTGCTGGATCTGGGTGCGGTCCACCCCTTGAGCCGGGGGCGGGCGCGGGGCGGGCAGGTGATCACCGCCGGCTATTCCCCGGTGGAGCAGTATTATCGCGGAGGCCACGTCGGGCCCTGGACGGATGTCTATGCGGTGGGGGCGAGCATGCGCGCCTGCATGGAGGGGCGCACCCCGCCGCCCTCCACCGACCGCCACAAGTCGGATACCCTGGTCCCGGCGACCGCGGAGCTCAAGCACCGTTACCCCATGTTCCTGCTCGAGGCTGTGGACTGGGCCATGGCCATGGAGCCCGACCAGAGGCCCCAGGACGCGGGTGAACTGCTGGACGCCCTGAAGGGCTGTGTGGGCGACCTGCCCCACTCGCGTTTCGCCGAGCTCACGAGCGAGCCCGAATCCTTCGAGGCCACCGCGGAACCAGTCCAGGGGGCGGCGGGCGGCGGGGCCGAGCCCAACCAAGGATCGGCTTGAAACCAACGTGAACGCCCCAGGGACCTGTCGCGGTTAAGGCTTTGGGATAGCCTGGGACGATCTGGACACGTTTTTTTGAACCTTAAATTAACACGCGCGAGACCGCGATTGGAGATCCCCCGCGATGAGACCCTCCCAACGCCGACCCGATGAGCTGCGTCCCATCCGCTTCACGCGGGCCTATACCTGCCATGCGGAGGGCTCGGTGTTGGTGGAGTTCGGCGACACCCGGGTCCTGTGCACCGCCAGCGTCGAGGACAAGGTGCCCCCCTTCCTCAAGGGCCAGGGCAAGGGTTGGATCACGGCCGAGTATGGCATGCTGCCCCGCGCCACCAATGAGCGCACGCCCCGCGAGGCGGCCAGGGGCAAGCAGGGCGGCCGTACCCTGGAGATCCAACGGCTGATCGGGCGCTCGCTGCGGGCGGCGGTGGATCTCAATGCGCTCGGCGAGCGCACCCTGACCCTGGACTGCGACGTGCTTCAGGCGGACGGGGGCACCCGCACCGCCTCCATCACCGGGGCCTGGGTGGCCCTGTACGACGCCATCGCGGGCCTCAAGGCCGGCGGGGGGCTGGCCGAGGACCCCATCAAGGCCCAGATTGCGGCGGTCTCCGTGGGGGTCTACGGGGGGGTGCCGGTCCTGGACCTGGACTATCCGGAGGACTGTGAGGCCCACACGGACATGAACCTGGTAATGGACGGCGAGGGGCGCTTCATCGAGGTCCAGGGGACCGCCGAGGGGGCCCCCTTCAGCCGTGCTGATCTGGACGCGCTCCTGGCCCTCGGGGCCGCCGGGATCGCCCAGATCCAGGTGGCCCAACGTCAGGCGCTTGGCCTCGGCTCGGGTCGTTGAGGGGAGCGCGTCATGAAGCCATCCCACCGGGGCGAGACCATCGTGCTGGCCAGCAACAACGCCGGCAAGGTGCGCGAGATCAACCAATTGCTGGAAGGAGCGGGGATCCGCGTGGTCCCCCAGGGGGACTTTGGGGTCCCGGAGGCGGAGGAGACGGGGCAGAGCTTTGTGGAGAACGCCATCCTTAAGGCCCGAAACGCCGCCCAGCACAGCGGGTTCCCGGCCATCGCGGACGACTCGGGGATCGAGGTCGACGCCTTGCACGGGGCCCCCGGGATCTATTCCGCTCGCTATGCGGGACCGGGGGCTTCGGATGCCGACAACCTAGCCAAGCTGCTCCACGCCATTCAATCGGTACCGGAGCCGGAGCGCGGCGCCCGCTTTCAGTGCGTCCTGGTGTACCTGCGCCATGCCGCAGACCCCACCCCCCTGATCTGCCAGGGCACCTGGGAGGGGCGCATCCTGGGTGCCCCGCGGGGTGAGAACGGCTTCGGCTACGACCCCGTCTTCTATGTCCCTACCCATGGGTGCAGCGCCGCGGAGCTGGACCCTGTGGTCAAAAACGGCCTCAGCCACCGGGGCCAGGCCCTGCGCCGGCTGCGCCAGTTCCTGGAAGGTGGTGGCGCTTGAGCGCAGACCGGGAACAGCGAATCGTTTCTGACGAATCCGTCGATGACTGACACGCGCATCACCGCACGGCTGGCGCTAGTCCGGGAGCGCATCCGCGCCGCGGCCCGCGCCGCGGGCCGATCGGAGGAGTCCGTGGGCCTGGTCGCCGTGAGTAAGCTCCAGGAGGCGGCGGCCATCCGCGCCGCCTTTGCCGCGGGCCAGCGCGCCTTCGGCGAGAGCTATGTCCAGGAGGCGCTGGAAAAGCAGGCGCAGCTTGAGAACCTGCCCATCGAGTGGCACTTCATCGGGCGTATCCAGGCCAACAAGACTGGGGCCATCGCCAAGCACTTCGACTGGGTGCACGGCCTGGCGGACCCCCACCACGCCCAGCGGCTGAGCGGCCAGAGACCCCGCGGGATGCCGCCCCTGCGGGCCTGCCTCCAGGTCAACCTGGATGCCGAGACGACCAAGGCTGGCGTGACGCCGGAGGCCCT
>JBGSUY010000442.1:0-3258 GCA_041753195.1 Chromatiaceae bacterium | reverse complement strand
CCACCCGACCGCCCGGCGTGAGGTCCACCGGCGCGTCTTGGATGGCGGCCATGGCGTGCTCGTGCTGGCGGCGAAGGCCCGGCAGGCCCTCGGCCAGGACCGCCGGCGTCCCGCCGGCTCGGGTCCCCAGGCCATGGACCTGCAAGGCGTCCGTAGCGTAACTCACGCCCTTTCCGAGGGAGCCGATCAAGCACCAGGGGTTGCGGCCGCCCATGGACTGATTCTGCCGCGAGGCCAACACCCAACCCCGCTCGGGGTGGGCCAGCGGGGTGTGGTCCAGGTACTGGCTGACGTAGTACTCGTTGAGGCGCACCGCTCCGTAATGGGCGAGACCCAAATCCTGCGCATGGATCAGGTCCAGGGTCGCGGCCTGATTGCCGAGGTTCTCGAGCTCCACATGCCAGAACCAGGCGGGGGCCGTCTCCGCCAGAACCAGTGAGACCGTGAAGCGAATGTCTTGCCAGGTGCCGGCCAGCGCCAGCCCCCGACCGTCGCAGCGTACCTCGGCCGGACTGCCGGGCCCGAGCAGGGGAATGGCCTCGACCGGTTCCCCCAGCCGACGCAGATACAGGTTCGCTGGGCCGCCCTCCAACTCGTTGCCGAGGAATAGGTTGAGTAGGATGTCCCCATGGTCGATGCGGCGGATGGAGCCGTTGGCATTCACCTGCGCGGCCAGGCCGCATCGGCTCTCGAGGCGGACGGGATACGGGTTGGGCTGGCGGTCTTCAGACGTCATGGCATGAGATATCCGGTGCGGCTGCGAGTTGCGAGCTTTGCTCGTGCGGCTAGAGCAGCGTCTGAAAGGGCGGTCGCGAAGCGACGGCGGCCCTGATGGCCGGCCTCGGGCGGCCCTGTAACGGAACCCAAACGGCAGTCTAGATCAGGTCCTCGGCGCCGGAAGTCCGCGCGCGGTAGCGCTCTCATGAGTGCGATACCGAGTGCGGCCAGCCCAGAACGGATCGATTTGAAATACGGGGCGCTGAAAGATACCAGCGGGGCGTTGAAGCGGAACAGGATCAGACCCGGCTCGGTCTTCGTCCCCGCGTGGCGGGCCGCCGAATGCAGCCCCGGCAGGCCCTCGACCTCGCCGAGGACCTCGACGCTGAGCCGCGAGCTAAGGCCCACGAAGCGCAACAGGGCGAGGATGACGGGCACCCGCATGGCCTCTATGGCGCCCAGCCGGATGACACCATAGGTGTCGAGTACCGACAAGACGAGCTCCCTGCGATCCAAGCGATAGAGCGTGCGCAGGGGTGCCTAGATCCAATAGCGACAGGGATGCCGTGATCAGCACCGCCCCAAGGGCCGCAATCGGCACGAACCGCCGGGGCTCGGGGAGAGGCAATAGTACCAAGGCGATCGCGACCGCCGCCACCAGACCCGTGACCTGGGTGCGCCCGCCGGCGGCATCGGCCAATACAGTCCTTGCCCATCGCATGGGGGACAGCCATCGGGGCCTTAGGTGAGGGCACGGGCAGCGTAGATCGACGGCTTCAGGGTCCACTTTAGCGCCCCGGGACCGCGCCAGTCCCGGGGCGGCTGAGCGGGTCAGAGCAGGTGAGTTACGTGCTCCTGCACCGAGCGGACATCCTGCTGGGTGAGGTCATTGATCACCTCGCCCGTAACCGTTCGGGTCAGGCCATTGCTCATGTGGCCCCGCAGGAGGCCCAGGAAATGGGGTGGGGCCACCACGCACAGGGCCTCGAAGCGCCCCTGATTCCGGTCGGAGTCAAGCTGCTCCGCCACCTGCTTGGCAAAGCGGATGGCCACCTGCTCCTTGGGATCCACCGCCGTGCCCATTGCATGGCGCTGGCCGCCCGTACGGTCGAACGCCCGCCCCGGCTTGTCGCTCTTGAGGGCCTGGGACTGAAGGCGATCTTCCGGATTCACCAGGTCCTTGAACTCGAGCAGGGGCTCCCGCCTGCCGTTGACCTCGAAAAAGCGGGCGCGCGCGGCGCTCGCGACCACCACCCAGGTCTTCATTGACAACCTCCTGCATCTGCATTGCCCGATCTCCCATGACGGCGGAACAAGGTTCAATCAGCTCCGCTCTTAGGAGACTTCAACTTAACTCTAGCGCGCCGGCGCACAGATGCGGGGACGGGTCGACGGGGTGCCCCGCCGTCGCCTATCGCCATCACCTGCCGATGGGGCTAGGCTTGAGGGTAGACTCCCCTCGGCCCGCGGCCCTACTGGCATGGCCATCTACAATGAGGAGATCGCCCATGTCCTCTACGAGATCGCGGATCCCTTGGAAATCCCGTGCGCACATGTCTCTCGCATCCGGGCCGACCGCGACGCCTCCCAGGAGGTGCGGGGTCTGACCCGGGAACGTGTCCTTTCGGCGAGGCTGCATGAATTCCGAGGGTCAGTTTCTCCCAGTGGTTCTGCAGATCGGCAATGGCCTGCCCGAGCCCTGAGCTCGGCTCCACCAAGTAGTCGGCGAACTGCTTGGCCATCCAGTCATGGAGCGCCTGCATGGGCGGGCGCTCTCCTGCTGCTCTAGCGCCCGCGACCAGCGTGCCTCCGGGAGTACGCGCACCCGAGGGCCTGGTGCCGCGCCAGCGGGTCAAGGCAGCGGCGCCCGCGAGGTTCGAGTCGATACGGCGGCGGGGTGTGACTGGGCCATCGCGGGGCCTCCGGGAAACCAGGAACGGGGCTCCCACGGTACCGGGGCGGGGGCAAGAATTTGCAGCCTTGGCGGAAGGACACGAAGCCCGAGCGTTCGCTCGGGACCTCACCGCGCGCCGCTTTTGAGCAGGAGCGGCCCGCGCCGCGGCCACTGCCGCTGCATCAGCCGCCGGTCTGCGTGATCGCTCGCCGGGTGGTCGAGGCGATCCAAGGTCCCTCCTAGCCGGCGTGGATCAGAAATCCAGCCGCCTCAGGAAGGCACCGGTCTTGGCGTCCTTGACGTAGGCGCGGAGCTGGCTTTCGGTCCCGCAGCGCCCGAGCATTACCAGCTCCTCGGCGCCGTTGGCGTTGATGTCGACGATGGTGACCATGTCGAGCGGCGTGCAGTCCTTGTTGAACCAGACCCGGGACACCGCGTCGCAGCTCGTGCCGTCGCGCAGCTCCGCGGTCACCTGGCCGGTGTCGGGATTGCGCCCCAGCACCGCATACTCCTCGATGCCGTTGCCGGTGAAGTCGGACACCGCCACTAACTTTACGGGAGTGAAGTTCGGGTTGTAACCGCGCACCACGGCCTGGCGCGCATTGGTGGCCGCATCGGCCACCCGCACGACGGTCTCGCCGGTCGGC
>JBGSUY010000441.1:0-13296 GCA_041753195.1 Chromatiaceae bacterium | reverse complement strand
CCGCGCCGCGGACTCAGGTCGAGGCCCGGACGACTCAGGCCCCGGCACCTGCCCCGCGGAGTGCGGCACCCAAGCCGACGACCTCCAAGAAGACCGTAGCCCGCAGGAAGGCTGCGGCCAAGCCCGCCAACAAGTCATAGCGCCCCGTCCGACGCGAGACGCGGCACAGAACAGACACCAGGAGAAACCGAGTGATCCCCATCGACATCCGGCCGGACAAGCTCACCCAGGAGATGCTGGACTACACCCGCAAGCTGGGCCAGGGCATGGAGAATCTGCTCAACGCGGAAAAGATCGACACCGGCGTCACCCCCAAGCACGCCGTCTACTGTGAGGACAAGCTGGTCCTCTACCGCTACCAGGGTCCCGAGGGGGTCACCCCCCAGCCGATCCCCCTGCTGATCGTCTATGCCTTGGTCAACCGGCCCTACATGACCGACATCCAGGAGGACCGATCCACCATCAAGGGCCTACTCGCCACCGGCCAGGACGTGTACCTCATCGACTGGGGCTACCCGGATCAGGCGGACCGCTCCCTCACCCTCGACGACTACATCAACGGGTATCTGGACCGTTGCGTGGATTTCATCCGCGACGCCCACGGGGTGGATCGCGTCAACCTCCTGGGCATCTGCCAGGGCGGTGCCTTCAGCCTGATGTATACCTCCCTGCACCAGGACAAGGTGCAGAATCTGGTGACCATGGTCACCCCGGTGGACTTCAAGACCCCGGACAACCTGCTCTCCGCCTGGGTACAAAACGTGGACATCGACCTGGCCGTGGACACCATGGGTAACATCCCGGGCGAGCTCCTGAACTGGACCTTCCTTTCACTCAAGCCCTTCAGCCTCACGGGCCAGAAGTACATCAACATGGTGGACATGCTGGATGACGCGGACAAGGTCAAGAACTTCCTGCGCATGGAGAAATGGATCTTCGACAGCCCGGATCAGGCGGGCGAGACCTTCCGCCAGTTCATCAAGGATTTCTACCAGCACAATGGCTTCATCAACGGCGGCGTCCTGCTCGGCGACGACCTGGTGGACCTCAAGCACATCACCTGCCCGGTGCTAAACATCTACGCGATGCAGGACCACCTGGTCCCACCGGACGCATCCAAGGCCCTGAAAGGCCTGACGTCGAGCAGCGACTACACCGAGCTCGCCTTCCCCGGCGGCCACATCGGCATCTATGTGAGCGGCAAGGCCCAGAAAGAGGTTACCCCCACCATCGGCAAGTGGCTGAACGAGCGCTCCTGACGGGGCGCGAACAAGCCCGACACAGGCACAGGGAGGTGCCGCCCACCGCCGCGATCGCCAAGGCCGGGTTTCAGAGGCACACTAGCGCCCTGACCCAACCGCCAGCGACCCGAACCGAACGCCATGGATAGATCGAAACTCAGACGCGATGGGGCCCCCATCGTCGTGTTCGCCCTGATCGTTGGGGCCAAGCTCTACGCCCTCGGGCTCTACCTTAGCGCCCACGCGGAGCTCTGGCACCTGCTCCGGAACCTGGATGAGATCGTCGCCGTCGCCCCCGGCGCCCGCTATCACCTGATCAACCAGCTCTCCTATCTCCTGTATTTCGTCACGGCGATCGCCTTCGACGCCCTGGTCTTCTACAGCTTCATCGTCCGCTCCGAGGCCAGAAGCCGCCCCCAGGGGCCCTGGGAGAACGTCTTTCCGCTGGTCACGGTCTTCCTTCCGGTGATCGGCTTCACCCTGCTCTCCTTCCCCCAGGTGCGCCAGCACTTGCCGGGATATGCACCCGAGACGCTCGCCTGGCTGCGCTCGCTCACGCCCCTCTTCCCCTTCTATCTCAGCATGCTCGGCTTCGTGATCGGCTTCATCGGGGTCACCTTCAGCATCTGGGCCCTGAGCCACCTCAAGCGCTCCTTCGGACTGCGCGCCGCGGTCCGCACTCTGGTGACCTCTGGCCCCTATGGGCGCATCCGCCACCCCCTCTATCTCGGCGAGATCGTCCATGTCCTGGGGATCGCCATCCTCGCGGCCACACCAGCGGCGTTCTGGCTCCTGATCCCCTCCGTGGCCCTGCAGGTGGTACGGGCCAAGATCGAGGAGCGCAAGTTCCTGCGGACCCTGCCGGAGTACGCCGCCTATCGGGCCAGGACCGGGTTCCTCTGGCCGCGCCTGCGGCCGCCTCGGACCGAGACCGCGCCCGGTTGACGGCCGGGCCTGGCCTTGACAGAGTTCGAGGCCGATCTCGGCCCAGCCCTCCCCTAAACCCCTACCGCATCGACTTAGTCCCCAATGACCAGAACCGCGAGCTTCATCAACGTCGGCGAGCGCACCAACGTCACCGGCTCAGCCGCATTCAAGAAGCTGATCTTGAAGGGTGACTTCGACGCCGCCCTGGACGTGGCCCGCAACCAAGTGGAGAACGCGGCCCAGGTGATCGACATCAACATGGACGAGGCGATGCTCGATTCCAAGGCGGCCATGGTGCGCTTCCTGAACCTGATCGCCGCCGAGCCGGACATCGCCCGGGTCCCTGTGATGATCGACTCCTCCAAGTGGGAGGTGATCGAGGCGGGGCTGAAATGCGTCCAGGGTAAGCCGATCGTCAACTCCATCAGCCTCAAGGAGGGGGAGGACGCCTTCCGGGAGCATGCCAAGAAGTGCCTGCGCTACGGGGCGGCCGTGGTGGTGATGGCCTTCGACGAGCAGGGCCAGGCGGACACCCAAGACCGCAAGGTCGAGATCTGCCGGCGCGCCTACCGGATCCTGGTGGACGAGATCGGCTTCCCGCCCGAGGACATCTGCTTTGACCCCAACATCTTCGCGGTGGCCACCGGGATCGAGGAGCACAACAACTACGCGGTGGACTTCATCGAGGCCACCCGCCGCATCAAGGCGGAGCTGCCCTACGCCAAGGTCTCGGGCGGGGTCTCCAACGTCTCCTTCGCCTTCCGGGGAAACAACCCGGTGCGGGAGGCGATTCACTCGGTCTTCCTCTACCACGCCATTCGGGCGGGGATGGACATGGGGATCGTCAACGCCGGTCAGCTCGCGGTCTACGACGATCTGCCGGTGGAGCTGCGCGAGGCGGTGGAGGACGTGATCCTCAACCGCCGCCCGGATGCCACCGAGCGCCTGATCGACCTGGCCCCCAAGTACAAGGGGGACGGATCTGGGGTCGAGAACAAGCAGGACCTGGCCTGGCGCGACCAGCCCGTCGAGAAGCGCATCCAGCACGCCCTGATCAAGGGCATCACGGATTACATCGAGTCCGACACCGAGGAGGCCCGCCAGAAGCTCGGCCGTCCCATCGGCGTCATCGAGGGGCCCCTGATGGACGGCATGAACGTAGTAGGGGACCTCTTCGGCGAGGGAAAGATGTTCCTGCCCCAGGTAGTCAAGTCCGCGCGGGTGATGAAAAAGGCGGTGGCCTATCTGGAGCCCTTTCTGGAGCAGGAGAAATGCGCCGGTGACACCCAGGGCCGCATCCTGCTCGCCACCGTCAAGGGGGACGTCCACGACATCGGCAAGAACATCGTCGGGGTCGTGCTCCAATGCAACAACTATGAGGTGATCGACCTCGGCGTCATGGTCCCGGCGGACCGCATCCTCGCCAAGGCGCAGGAGGTCAACGCGGACATCATCGGGCTCTCGGGCCTCATCACGCCCTCGCTCGATGAGATGGTCCACGTGGCCAAGGAGATGCAGCGGCTGGGCTTCACCGTGCCGCTCCTGATCGGCGGGGCCACCACCTCCAAGCTCCACACGGCGGTGAAGATCGAGCCCCACTACGTGCACCCGGTGGTCCATGTGAAGGACGCCTCCCGGGCCGTGGGCGTGGCGGGCAGCCTGCTGTCCAAGGACCTCAAGGGGCCCTACGTGGCCGGCATCCGCGCCGACTATGCGCAGGTCCGCGCCCGCCGTGCCGCCCAGGACGAGGCCCGGGACCTGGTTCCCCTGGCCGAGGCCAGGGCCAACCCGATCCCCATCGATTGGGAGACGTATCAGCCCCCCACGCCGGCGGAGCCCGGCATCCAGGTCTTGAGCGACATCCCCCTGGACGAGATCGCCGCCTACATCGACTGGACGTTCTTCTTCCACGCCTGGCAGCTCAAGGGGCGCTATCCCCAGATCCTGGAGGATGCGGAGAAGGGCGAAGAGGCCCGTAAGCTCCACGACGACGCCGTCGCCATGCTGCACCGGATCATCAGCGAACGCTGGCTCTCCGCCAGCGCGGTGATCGGGCTCTTCCCCGCCAACGCGGTGGGCGACGACGTCCTGGTCTATGAGGACGAGTCCCGCACCGAGACCCGCCTGACCTTCCACTTCCTGCGCAAGCAGGGCCGCCAGCCCAAGGGCCGGCCCAACGAGTGCCTGGCGGACTTCATCGCCCCGGCGGACCTGGGGCTCCCGGACTACATCGGTGGATTCGCCTGCACCGCCGGGATCGGCATCGATGAGCACGTCAAGCGCTTCGAGCAGGACCACGACGACTACTCGGCCCTGATGCTCAAGGCGCTGGCAGACCGACTCGCCGAGGCCCTGGCCGAGATGCTCCACCAGCGCGTGCGCACCCGTCACTGGCGCTACGCATCGGAGGAGGGGCTCCCCAACGAGGCGCTGATCGAGGAGCAGTACCAGGGCATACGTCCCGCCATGGGCTACCCCGCCTGCCCGGACCACACGGAAAAGGACCTGCTCTGGCAGCTCTTGGACGCGGAGCACAACACCGGCATCTGGCTCACCGAGTCCAAGGCCATGGTCCCCACGGCGGCGGTCTCCGGGCTCTATTTCTCGCACCCCGAGAGCCGCTACTTCGCCGTCGGCAAGATCAATCGGGACCAGGTGGCCGACTACGCGGAGCGCAAAGGCATGACGGTGGCCGAGATCGAGCGCTGGCTGGGGCCCAACCTGGCCTACGAGGTGGAGTAGCGCGGCTTCGAGGGACCCTTCGAGAGACCCAAGCACCGTCCGCCCCATGCTCGTCTATCTCCACGGCCTCAACAGTTCCAGCCGCTCGGCGAAGGCGGCACAGCTCCGGGAGCGGCTCGCCCCCTGGCCGGTCGTGGCGCCCGACTACCCGGCCCATGACCCCGAGGGGGCGGTGAGGCAGCTCAGCGCCTTCTTCACCGATCTGGATGCGAAGCGGCCGGCCGTCGTCGGCAGCTCCATGGGCGGCTTCTACGGCCAATGGCTGGCACACGGTTTCGCCTTCTCCCACCTCTTCATGATCAACCCCGCCCTCACCCCCTGGGACCTCTTCGCGGACCGCATCGGCGAGACCATGACCACGGCTCGGGGCGAGACCTACCAGATCACGGCGGAGCTGATCGAGCGCACCCGACCCTTTGGTGTGCCCGACCCCTGCGACGGCGTCCCCACCACCCTCTTCCTGGACCAGGGCGACGAGGTCATTGACTACCGCATCGCCGAGCGCCTCTACCGCCCCTGCGGCCGGCTCCTCCTCTGGGACGGTGGCGACCACGCCTTCCAACATCTCGACGAGGCCATCGAGGTTATCCGCGACCACCTCCGCGGTGGTGTCTAGCACGGACTATTGTCCAAAACACAGAGGGCCGGCAGTCGCCGCTGGGTGGCCGAATCCAGCAACGGTGGCGCGACTGCCCCGAGCAATGACAACCTGGGATTGGACACTTCGACGCCAGTCAGACCAGGCTGGAAAATCCAGGACGCGTGGCAGGGAATCGAAATGGGCTGAAACCGGTGTTAGGGAATTATCCCTGCCGACCACCACCGATTGGCCCGGAAATCTTCGACACCTTCGCAAGGTGAGCAGACATGAGCAGATTGCATACCGTCATCGGACTGATCGGACTCGGCTCCGTGGCCGCCGCGCTCCTTTACCTTGGGCTTGGGTCAAGACCCGGACCGGCCGCCGCCGAGGCGTCGCCCCCCGATACAGGGCTGTCCAGCGCCGCCGGTGCCGGTCGCTGGCAGAAGCCCCCGCAAAGCGAGATCAAACGCCGCCTCGACCCTCTGCAGTACGAGGTGACCCAGGAGGAAGGCACCGAGCCTGCCTTCCGCAACCGCTACTGGGACAACCACGAAGAGGGCATCTACGTGGATGTGGTCTCCGGCGAGCCCCTATTCAGCTCACGGGACAAGTTCGAGTCCGGCACCGGCTGGCCGAGCTTTCACACCCCACTGGAGCCGGATCTGATCGTGGAGCGGGAAGATCGCTCCGTCTGGATGACCCGCACCGAGGTACGCTCGCGCTTCGGCGACTCCCACCTGGGCCACGTCTTCGACGACGGCCCGGCCCCCACTGGGCTGCGCTACTGCATCAACTCCGCCGCCCTTCGCTTCATCCCTGTCACGGACCTGGAGCGGGAAGGCTACGGGGCGTACGTCAGTCTCTTTGAGGAAAGTCGATAGGCCGAGCCCCTTCTCCTTCTAACCTCGTGCGGACAGCGTGCCCTGGACTCCCGGGCAACCGGCCATGGAGTCTTGCCGGTGCATCCCCAGCCGAGCGGGGCCGCCTGCGCCTCAGAGCCTGGAGTGTCGTTGGCGCCTGGAGCCACCGGAGACAAGGGGCTATCCGACCCCAGCGCGCGCCAGGATCCCCTCCGCCGCCATCAGGCCATTGACCGCGGCGCCGACGATCCCGCGTGACTTGCCGGCGCCGTCGCCGGCGACGAAGAGACCGGGGACGCCCGTCTCCAGGTCCAGGCTGGTGGGGTAACGGACGTCATAGAACTTGATCTCGGGTACATAGATCACGGTGGAGGGGTGGGCGACACCGGGGATGACGCGGGCCAGGAGCTCCAGGCTCTCCTGGAGGTTGCGCACGATCCGTCCCGGATACGCGAAGGAGATGTCCCCGGGGGTCACGCCCGGTCCGGGGGGCAGGGTGGGGATCAGCTTGTCGAAGCCGCGGCTTGCCGCGAAGAAGCTCTCCTGCTTGGAGCGCCGTCTCGCCATCAGGTCCCCCCAGCGCTGGCAGATCAGGCTGTCCCCGCCCCCCCAGAAGTTGGCGAAGCGGGCCACCTGCTGGCCCATGGCGGTGGTGTCTTGGAGGGGCTCGGTCATGGTGACCGTGTTGAGCAGGGCGAAGTTGGTGTTGGCGGTCTTGCTGGCCTTCAGCGCGTCGCCGTTCACCAGCCGGAAGCTTCGGTGCTCCTCCACTCGCACCCGGCCACCCGGGTTGGTGCAGAAGGTGCGCGTGCGGTCCTGGTAGGTGGGGGTGGTGAAGATCAGCTTGGGGTCGTAGAGGACAGCGGTGATCTCGTCATAGACCGCGGAGGCCACCTCCACCCGGCAGCCGATGTCGATGGCCCCATGGCCGGTCTCCACCCCCAGGGCCCTGGCCTTCTCCCGGAACCAGTAGGCCCCCTCCCGTCCGGGGGCGGCCAGGAGGAAGCTCGCGTTGAAAGCGCCCTGGGTGGTCTCGACCGAGAGAGCCCCGTTCTCCCCCAGCCCCAGGTCCAGGACCTCGGTCCCGAGGAGCAGGGTCCCGCCGCGCCGCCGGATGGTCCCCGCCAGGGCCGCCGTGACCTGGTGGGCGAAGTCGCTGCCCATGTGACGCTGACGCACCGGCACCAGGGTGATGTCCCAGCCGCCCTTGGGGGTCCGGCGCCGAACCCAGGAGACCCGCTCCAGCCATCCCTGGATACGCCCCACGTCCATGCCGTGCAGGGTGGGGTCCGCCCCGTGCTCTAGGAAGACCCGGTCCACCTGCTCGATGTAGCCCTGGGCGACCTCCTCGCTGAGCCGCAGCTCCTCCAGGTCCAGACCGATGTGGGGTGAGAGGTTAAGCTTTCCGTCCGTGGCCCCGCCGGCCCCACCGGGGCGGTCCTTACGGTCGATCATCAGGACCCGCAGGCGGGGAGCGAGGGTCAGGGCCGCGAAGAGCCCTGCCGGTCCGGCCCCGATGATGACGACGTCGAAGTGCCGCTCAGTTGGGGTCATGCGCTCTGCCTTGGCTTGGGGCTGACGCCCGCTCTGGGGAAGGCGGCCATGATACGCGAGCCCCGGCTTTGGGCTATGTTTCCCTGAGCCGGGTCGCGGCCCCTTGGGGTGGGCGGCCAGTTTGCTGTGTCAGGTGGGAGCAGCCATGAAGGCGATGGTGGTCAACGCCATCCGCAAGGAGGAGCGCGACAAGGAGGTCCTGCTCCGGCTGAGCTACCAGGACCACCTATGGCTGGAGAAGGAGATCAAGACAGTGGCCAACGTGACCCACCTGGACATTGCCGAGTTTCTGCCGCTCGCGGCCCAGGTGCCGCTGCGGCCCCAGGTCCAGACCTATCCCCTGGCGGAGGCCAACCGCGCCCTCCTGGAGCTGAAGCAGGGGCCGGTGCGCGGGGCCAAGGTGCTTCTGGTCGGCCCTCGGACCCTTCGGACCGATCCTCAGATCCCTGTTGCGATGATTCAGAACGGAGCACAGCGTGGACCCGGCAAACTACCAGCGATACACCGAGACCCTGACCAATCAGCTTAGCCAGTACGGGGACGTCCTGGCGCTTGTCGCGCTCGGCTCCATGGCAGCCCGCGACCATCTCCCCGATCGTTTCTCCGATCACGACTTCTTCGTGATCGTGCGGCCGGGCACCCAGTCCTGGTACCGCGAGCACCGGCAGTGGCTTCCCGAGCACGAGCGCATTGTCTTTACGTTCCCGGAGACCGCTCACGGCATCAAGGTGCTCTACGATGACCGGCATCTGCTGGAATTCGCGGTGTTCGACCCGGACGAGCTGCAACTGGCGCGAATCAACCGATACCGAGTCCTGTTCGATCGCGCCAACCTCACCGCCACGCTGGAGCAGCTCGCGGCCCGCGAGGCCTCCTCACCGCCCGTTGACATCCCTTACCAGAGCGCTCAGTTCCTGACCCACCTGCTCGTGGGTCTGTGGCGCTACCAGCGCGGCGAACGCCTCAGCGCCTTTCGGTTTCTGCGCGAATTCGCCCTGCAGGAGCTGGTCCAGTTGACCCAGGCCCTTGCAACGCCGGACCGTCCTGACCTGAGCGACAATCTCGATCCGACACGCCGTTTCGAAAGGGTGTACCCCGCCATCGGCGAAGTGCTCGCAACCGCATTGGAACAGCCGTTCCTCGCCGGCACGTCACTCTTCCTCGACTGCTTCGAGCGCCTCACGGCATCTAGGACGGACGTGCCACATCGTGTCATCGCGATGGTTCGGCAGGAGCTCGCCGCGGCAACTGCTTTACAGGACTGAAGATCGCGCTCGAGAAGAGTCGGAAAATCCCTAATGCTCATTCGGGTACCGCAGTCATGGCAGCGGGTAAGAGTTCGGTATTCCGGCCCTCCAACCTGAAGGGCCCTCGACGCCAGCGGCGTGTCTTCGGGCGGGCCCCCAGGGCAAATGGGGACAAACAACCTTTTCTGCTAGACTGGCTTTACTTTTCCTATTCGCGTCGCCGCGCCCCAGTGGCCAGACATGCCCGAATCATTGTTGCCGGCTACCCCCTGCATGTGATGGTGCGCGGGATCAACCGGGGGGACATCTTCTTCTCCGAGTCTGATCGGCAATCCTTCCTCGGGTCGCTCGGTGAGGTTGCCGTCGCGGAGGCGGTATCGGTGCATGCCACGACCGCCGGACGCCCTGCCCAGATTGGTGTCCACTGACGCGATCATGACCAAGCTCAGCACTGCCAGCGCCAGTGCCGCCATCAGCAGGGGGTAATCCCGGACAGGCAACTGCACGAGGCCAACGCTGCTCGGACTTTGCTGACGGGTACTGGCCGCGGCCATGCGCTGGCTCCTGCTACCGCCGAAACAAAGCGCTCTCCCTGCCCGTGGTGAGCGCGGCGTGCATGGGCCTGGACACGGGCCCGGGCGAGCCCCCGAACTCGCCGCTTCCCGCAGGATGTCTCGCAGCGCCGCCCTTTCCAATGCGTCCCGCCGTGCGGTGGGCAAGCCCCGCGGGGGCACCGGCGAAGGCGCACAGACCAAATTCCCCCGTGGACAATAGCTGGTTCAAATTCTCCCTGATCAAAAAGAGGCGTACTCGGCGAACGGGATATCGCTCAGGGCTATGATCCTCGGGCGGAGTCGAGCGCCCTGCGCGCCATAGCAAGGTTCGCAGGTCCGGGGCAGAACCGCACAACCCCGCTGGACCTGGCGCTCATAGTTCATCATGAAACGCTCTCCGCCGGCCGAGAGACGCACAGCCGCGGTATTGTTCGGTTGCGGAAGGCGGAATCGAACACCAGCCTAAGTGGGGCACACCCTCCCTGTCGCCGGGTGGGCCCGGAGCGCGAGCTCGATGACCAGTGGGAAGCCTTGCGCAAGTTTATGCAACCTTCCACACCCCTCCTAAGCCGCTGATATAGCGTGGTTTTGCGCGGGTCGCCATCCCACCTATACCCCGCACGAGTTCGAACCTTGTCGCACGAACCCGCAGGAACCCTTACCAGCCCGCACGGCCTGATACCAGGCCATTGATTTTCAACAAACTGCTCGATCGATCCGCGCTTTCGGACTGCGGACTTTCAATGAGCTGGAAATCTGGCTTACTCGCGCCATCGCGGGTGTTGTCGCGTTGAGAAACGTCGGTCCTTGCCCGTATACGCCGACGCTCCGGGGAATTTCTTAGCCGGCACCGACCTGAGCCGCGACGGCTTTGGTCGATGTCGCCAGGCACGATTCTTCGTAGGCCTCGATGTCGGCCTGCCGGTAGAGCACCCGGCCGCAGAGCTTCAGGAACTGGGGCCCGATCCCCTCGCTGCGCCAACGTTCCAGGGTGGTCTCGCTGATGCTCCAGCGGGCGGCCAGTTGTTTTTGGTTGAGGTGAACGACGTCCATCTTGGTCTCCTTCCGAATGAGTTGGCAGGAGTCCATGAAGGCGCTGTTCCGCCCGCGAGCCAAGCGATCTCCTTGCAGAAGCCTATTCGCTGCATCTTCTGCGGCGAATAGGTCGGTCATTCCCCGCAAGATCCCAACTCTGGCAAATTGGGTGTAAATGGGCGTCTTAATGGATGCATCTCGAAATTGGGTGTAATTGGGTGTAGTATTGGTTCATGCTCAAAGCCGACACCATCCAGATCACCCCGGAGATCCTGGGCCTTATCGCCACGATCGACGAGTTCAAAGGCGCTTGGCGCGCCTTGGGCACGCTTGCGCCCGACCGGCTGTCGGCCTTGCGGCGCGTAGCCACCATCGAGAGCATTGGCTCCTCCACCCGCATCGAGGGCAGCAAGCTGACCGACCGCGAAGTGGAGCAGTTGCTGTCGAACCTGGAGATCAAGTCCTTCGCCACCCGCGACGAACAGGAGGTGGCCGGCTACGCCGATCTGATGGACCTGGTGTTCTCATCCTGGCAGGACACACCGTTCAGCGAGAACCACATCAAACAGTTGCACCAGATCCTGCTGCGCTACAGCGAGAAGGACACCTGGCATCGCGGCAGCTACAAGACCAACTCGAACAGCGTCGCCGCCTTCGACGAGACCGGCGCGCAGATCGGCATCGAGTTCCAGACCGCGTCGCCCTTCGACACGACTCGCCTGATGACGGAACTGGTGGCCTGGGTGAACCAGGAGCGCGAGTCGGCCCGTCTGCACCCACTGCTGATAATCGCCCTGTGCGTCGTCGTGTTTCTGGAGATCCATCCCTTCCAGGACGGCAACGGGCGCCTCTCCCGGGCGCTGACCACGCTCCTGCTCCTCCAGGCCGGTTACGCCTACGTGCCGTACAGCTCGCTGGAAAGCGTGATCGAGCAGAGCAAGGAGGCGTACTACCTGGCGCTACGGCAGACGCAGGGCACGATCCGCACGAATGCACCGAATTGGCAGCCGTGGCTGGTTTTCTTCCTGCGTTCTCTGTCCGAGCAGGTTCGGCGCCTGGAAAAGAAGGTCGAGCGCGAGAAGATCGTGCTGGCGGCCATGCCCGAACTGCAGCTGCAGATCGTCGAGTTCGCCCGCGAGCATGGCCGCGTCACCATCGGCGAGGCCATCAAACTAACCGGGGCCAGCCGCAACACGCTGAAGCAGCATTTCCGGGCGCTGGTCGAACGCGGCACGCTTGATCAGCACGGCAGTGGCCGGGGAGTCTGGTACGGCCTGCGCTGAGGACTACGGGACGCGGGTTCGATTCCCATTTGCGGAATTGAACTGGCCCCGGAAAGCAAACGAGGTTGAGCAGCCTTTCCGGTCCCCAATCAGGGCGAAAAACCTGCTTGATCGTCCACGGCCGCAGGGCGTACCGGCAGGCTTTTCGATCGAGTTCGCACTGGTTCGCAGCAGCCCGCAGCACTTCGATTCCGTACTTTCAATAGTCGTTTGATGCGGGGTACCATCCCACCACCAACACCCCAACCCCAACCGTTCTCGGTTGGGGTTTTTTCTTGTGCGATGACTTCGATCCCGGCGCCGGTCGGCAGCGGCAAACGCGGACCGACGGGACCCCAAAACGGCGAAACAACAGGGCCGAGCAGATGCAGCCGTCTCCCCAGCGACCGTACGGCATCTTCCATTGGAGCCTGCTGACCCCGCTAGGCGCGGTATCCAGCCGCCCGGCCCGGGGGGCAGAGCCGCAGGACGTCCCCGCACCCGATGCAGGCTCCCTGCTAGACGAGGCCTTCTTCCTCCGGCTCGGGTTCTCGTTCATCGTCGGGCTGGCTGCCGGGTTTGCCCTCAAGGTCGCCTTCAAGATTGCCCTGGTGGTTATCGGGGTCGTCCTGGTCGGTATGTTCGCCCTCCAGTATGCCGGCCTCGCGGAGGTGGACTGGTCCAGCGTGGAGATCCAGTACGATACCGGGGCGGACTGGGTGGGCGCTCAAGGCGGGGCCCTGCTCGACTTCATGGGGCGCAACCTGCCGAGCGCGGCGTCGTTTCTGGCGGGGCTGGCGGTGGGGCTGAAGTTGTAGGTCGCGGAGTAGCGAGTGGCGAGGGCCGAGGGCCGAGGGCCGAGGGCCGAGAAAAGGCTATACCGGGCTGATCAGGGCTCAGCCGCCAGCCAGAGCCGGAACAGGCTCGACAGGAAGACTCGCGCCTGACCTTCGATTCCAGGCGCCTCGGACTCCCGGGGGCCGGCGCAGTTGAGGACCGCGATCCGGTTCAGGCGGAGCCAATGGGCAACTTCGGCCGGGTCGAGCGGCGCGCCGAGGTCCCGGCACAGCAGCGGGCGGCGGTAGCGTCGCGCCAGCTCGGCGGTCAGCCTGGTCCCGCCGGCGAGCGGGCCTCGATGGAGGATCAAGGTGGCGTCACTGTCCCGGACGTTCCACTCGGTCCGCTCGGCGCAGTCGGAGCTCGCCGCTTCCGTCAGCGGATAGTGGTCCGGGATGATCCCGTCCTCCGCCCCGCAGCCTGCTGGGCACCAGCCGCCCACCGCCAGCCCCTG
>JBGSUY010000440.1:0-4235 GCA_041753195.1 Chromatiaceae bacterium | reverse complement strand
GGGGCGCCCGTCTCGACGGGGCGCGTCTGGAGAGTGCGGACCTCCGGGGATGCAACCTCGCGGGCGCCAGCCTGGTCGGTGCCAACCTGCGCTGGACCAAGCTCACCGGCTGCGACCTCACCGGCGCCAGGCTCAGCGGCGCCGACCTCTTCCATGCCATCCTGGACGAGTCCAACCTCACCGAGGCCGATCTCACCCAGGCCACCCTGTTCGGGGCCAATCTGATCCAGGTCCGGGGTCGGGGGGCCAACTTCACCCAGGCCTATCTGAAGGACCTACTTATGGAGGAGAGCGAGCTGCCCGAGTCACGTTTCGATCGCGCCTATATGCTGCGCGCCGTGCTAATCGGCAGCCGTCTGCGGGGCGCGAGCATCCTGCAGGCCACCCTCACCGGCGCGGCCTTGGAGGATGTGGACTTCTCCGACGCCAACCTGAGCGGGTCCCTCTTGAACGGCGCCCATCTGCGCGGCGCCCGTTTCCAAGGGGCGCGACTCGCGGATGCCCGTTTCGTCAATGCCGTGCATGCGGGGGCGGACTTCAAGGGGGCCCTGGAGATGCCCGAGCACCTGAGGGCCATGCTCGAGCCGAAATGACCCTCGCGCGCGCCGGCGGGCGACCACAGCGCAGGACCAAACTGAGCCCTCCGCCTCGCTCCAGACGGCAAGTCCTGCCGCGTCTGATGTGCCCTTGACGCCCGATACGGAGCGCATAGACTCTTTAGCACTCTCCGAGTGAGAGTGCTAATCCGGCGAGCAGGCTCGCGATGCATCCTGCGGGGCGCCCCGATGCGGGCCCGCTTTGCGTGCATCGGCAACCCGCTCCGGGTAGTCACCAACACCAATGGGTAAGCGCCATGTCCACATTGCAACAGCTACGTCACGAGGTCGGCCATGCCTGGGATCGGATGGTCGAGGGCTGGGAGCATCTCTATCGGCGGGCCGCGGGCGCACTGACGCGGTTCACCTCCGGCGGGCACCAAGGGGAGCCCCTGGACGAGGACCGCCGGGATCTGGCCATCCGCAGTAGCGGTTGGGGCCTGCTGGCCGCCGAGGTATTCGACGACGACGACCGGGTGGTGGTACGACTGGAGGCCCCTGGATTGAACAAGGAGGATCTGGATCTCGAGGTGGTGGACGACTATCTGGTAGTCCGGGGGGAAAAGCAGGTCGCCCGGGAGCGCACCCAGGGCAGCTATCACGTGAGCGAATGCGCCTACGGATGCTTCGAGCGGGCCATCCCCCTGCCGGATGCGGTCGAGACGGGCAAGGCCAGCGCCACCTATGCCAAGGGGGTGCTGCGGGTCGAGTTGCCCAAGGCGCCCTCCCAGCGGCGCCGGACCCTCAAGATCCGGGTGGGTTGAGACAGGCGGCTCGGTCCAGTGAGCCGATTCGGGGCCAGCGCCCCCGACTGGGCGTTGCCTCAATTCGCAGTACCGACAGCGAGGTTTCCTCCATGACCCAATCGACACGCGTCCTGGCCCTCCTGGCCTGCCTCAGCCTCCCCTTCCCCGTCGCCGCCCTGGATGGCGGGATCGAGGGTCTACGCCAGAGCGGCAAGGCCTTCGCCTCCGTCGCCCGGGCGGTCTCCCCCTCGGTGGTGAACATCCAGGTGGAGGGACGCAGCGCGGCGGCCGAATCCGGGGAGCTCCAGAGCCCCTTCGGCAATCAGTTCCCATTCGGTGAGGAGCTCTTCAAGCGGTTCTTCGGCGACCGCCTGCCTGGCACGCCGCGCCAGGAGCAGCCCCAGCAACCCCGCCGCACCATCAGCCAAGGGTCCGGATTCGTGTTCGCGGCCGGGGACGCTGTCCTGTCGGACACGTCCTACATCCTCACCAACAACCACGTGGTGGAGGGGGCCAGCAAGATCCGGGTGAAGCTCCTGGATGGGCGGGAGCTGGAGGCCAAGGTCAAGGGCCGGGACCCCCAGTCGGACGTGGCGGTGATCGAGATCCCAACCGGCGGGCTGCCGGCCCTGACGCTCGCGGATGCCTCCACGCTCGAGGTGGGCGAGTGGGTCATCGCCATCGGCAACCCCTTCGGACTCCAGCACACGGTCACGGTGGGGGTCGTGAGCGCCACCGGGCGCACGACCCTGGGGATCAACGACTACGAGGACTTCATCCAGACCGACGCCGCGATCAACCCGGGTAACTCGGGTGGTCCCCTGGTGAACCTGGACGGCCAGGTGGTGGGGATGAACACGGCGATCTTCAGCCGCAGCGGCGGCTACATGGGGGTCGGATTCGCCATCCCGAGCAATCTGCTCCAGGGGATCGCCAACCAGCTCATCGGATCGGGCAAGGTGACCCGGGGCTTCCTCGGCATCCTGATCCAGTCGCTGACCCCGGACCTGGCGGAGTCCTTCGGGCTCGACCAGACGCAAGGGATCCTGATCGCCCAGGTGAATGCCGACTCGCCCGCCGCCAAGGGTGGCCTGCGCCAGGGGGATGTGATCCTGGAGCTCCAGGGCGAGCCGGTGAGCGATGTGGGGGCCTTCCGGAACCGGGTTTCCCTGACCCCGCCCGGGACGGCGATCCGCCTCACCATCCTACGGGACGGCAAACGTCAAGAGCTCAGCGTCGCCGTGGGGACCCTGAGCGAGGATCAGGTGGCCGCCGCCGGGGGTACCCAGAGCGCGGAGTCCCTGGGGCTCAGCGCCCAGACACTCACCCCTCAGCTCGCCGAGCAGTTCGACGGCAAGCCCGGCGAGGGCGTGGTGGTGACCGAGGTGGAGCCGGGATCGGTGGCGGCCTTGGCCGGGATCGCCCCAGGGACTCTGATCCTACAGGTGAACCGGGAGCCGGTCGGAGACGCGGCGGCCTTTGCGCGGGCCGTCGAGCAGGCTAAGGAGAAGCGGGTGCTGCTCCTGGTGCGCAAGGACGGGGCTCAGCGATTCGTCGTGCTGAGCTGGTAGTCCGCTGTCCCTCGACCTTGGGTAGCCGGGTGGATCAGGGCCCCTTTCCGGCCCTGGTCTCCCGGCAGGACCTCAGCTGGCCTACCGATGAGGTCCAGGACGATCCCACCCCCGATGAAGAAGACGAAGGCCCCGTGGTTGGGGGACCACGCCCCCTGAAGCCCTTATGAACGCGCGCACCGCGATCGGCAATGGCGATGGCAGTCAGCACCGAGAACGGTTTTGGCTCGTTGTCCAGGCTCGCTATAGTACGCGAAACGGTGGACGCGCGGACCCGTCAGGTCCCGATCCTTGCCCTACCGTGCTTCAACTGAGAGGACATGTCAAATGAGAGCCTTCCTGATCACCCCCGAAACCCAGTCAGTCAGTGAGGTCTCGATCGAAGGGCTGGACGACATCAAGACGCTGGTCGGTTTCGACACCATCGAGTCCGATCGTGTCGGCACCCTGGGCGACCGTCTCTACTTCGACGAGGAATGCTTCCTTCGGGGAACCAGTGGACGATTCCAGATCGACACCGTGATCCCAGTCGCCGGAAGGGGGATCGTCGCCGGCACGGCCGAGGATGGGGCCACCCTGCGGGACGTCGCGATGGACATCAAGGATCTGCGCCAGCGGATCAAATATCTCGGCAACTGATATCGAGGCTCTGCTGGCGGGGCTCGGGTGCGGGTTGACGGTGCCCTCGGCGGCAAGGATGGCGCACCATGGAGCCTAGAGGGATGTATTCACGGTGTGCCCCGGCGACCCGTACCGGAGCCAGGCCCTGAGGCTGAGCTTCAGCGCTAACGCCCAGTATCTCGAGGCTCGGCGACAGCGCCAATCGGGGTATTCTGCCCCGGCTTCGCCGCGCCGAATCCGAGGTGAGGAAGATTGGCGCGGCCGATGACGTGCAGGACGATCCCGGCCCCAACGAAGAAGACCACGCAGGCGCCGAGGCTCGCGATGATCGGGTGCTCGCCGCCCAGCTCGCCGACCCAGATAAAGAGTCCGGCGAGGCTCAGGACGGCGCAGACATAGAAGAGCAACGCCGTGCCGAAGGCGACGTGCTGGCCCAGTCCACGGGGGGCCGAGAGGGGTGGCAGTTCGAGCTGGGAGGGTTCGGTCATGGCATTGGATCAATCCGAAAGGCCGCGTGGCAGCCCACGCAGTTGTTGAGCAGGGTGGCGAGCTGGGCCAGGGTCTGGGCGAGGTCGGCCATCTGCTCGGCGTCCAGTGCGAGCTGGTCGAAGGCCCGGTGGGTGGAGAGTCCCAGCTCCTTGAACCCCAGGGGTAGTTTCGCCATCAGCGACAGAGGCACCTCGGCCGCGGCGGCCGCCCCA
>JBGSUY010000439.1:0-5072 GCA_041753195.1 Chromatiaceae bacterium | reverse complement strand
GCGGCAGTCGGGGCACCCGTCGCGGCCTGAGGCCACGGAGCGGGCCGGGGCTGAGTCCCCGCCGTACCCATGGCCAGGCCCTCAACTCTGGGGAGCCCGGGGCTGCGCCATGGTTAAGCGCGTCGTCCTCGGGCGCATCGTGGGCGTCTATGGGGTGCTTGGCTGGGTCAAGGTCTTCTCGGAGACCGAGCCGCGGGAGGCGATCCTTGGCTACTCCCCTTGGCTGGTCGGGCCGGGGCAGGAGCCCCGCCGGGTGATCGAGGGCCGGCGGCATGGCAAAGGGGTGGTGGCGCACCTGGCGGGTTGCGACGATCGCGACCAGGCTGCTGCCTTGGTTGACCGGGAGATTGCGGTGGAGAGGGACCAGCTTCCGCCGCCTGCGCCGGACGAGTGGTACTGGACCGATCTCGAGGGGCTGGAGGTCTGGGGGCCCGATGGGGTCCGTCTCGGGGTGGTCGATCATCTTTTCTCCACCGGCGTCAACGATGTGTTGGTGGTTTCCGGGGAGCGCGAGCGGCTTATCCCTTTCACCTGGGGTGAGGTGATCCAGTCGGTGAATTTGGCGCGCGGCCGCATCGAGGTGGACTGGGACCCAGACTTCTGAGAGACGCGCCGGGGCCCCAGGGCCGGCCCGCCCGCGAGGTGAGTGCGTGCGTTTCGATGTGGTCACCCTGTTCCCGGAGCTGTTCCGGGTTCTGTTGGACCAGGGCGTGACCGGGCGGGCCCTGGTGCGGGGCATCGCCGAGCTGCATCTCTGGAACCCGAGGGACTTCACTCGGGACGTCCATCGGACAGTGGATGACCGCCCATACGGCGGTGGACCCGGGATGGTCATGAAGGTGGAGCCCTTGCGCGATGCGATCCAGGCGGCGCGGGCCCGGTCTCCCGGGAGTCCGGTCGCCTATCTGTCGCCCCAGGGCCTGTTGCTGGATCAGTCGGCGATCCGGAAGATCGCCGCGGCCCCCGGTTGGATCCTGGTCGCTGGGCGCTACGAGGGGGTCGACGAGCGCCTCATCGAGCGCTACGTGGACGTGGAGTGGTCCATCGGGGACTATGTCCTGAGCGGCGGAGAGTTGGCGGCCATGGTGGTGATGGACGCGGCGATCCGGCTGCTGCCGGGGGCCCTGGGCCACGCCCAGTCGGCGGAGCAGG
The DNA here is from genome assembly GCA_041753195.1 of Chromatiaceae bacterium. GTDB lineage: Bacteria > Pseudomonadota > Gammaproteobacteria > Chromatiales > Chromatiaceae > Thiodictyon. Next base: position 3,920 of record JBGSUY010000439.1, on the reverse strand, counting down.
ACTCGCACATGGACGGGTTGCTAGACCATCCCCAATACACCCGTCCGGAGCGTGTGGAGGGGATGACGGTGCCGGAGGTGCTGCTCAGCGGCGACCACGCGGCGATTCGGCGCTGGAGGCTGCGTCAGGCCCTGACCCGGACCTGGCTACGGCGGCCCGACCTGCTGCAGCGGCGGCCCCTGACCTCAGAGGAAGGGGACCTGCTCGAAGAGATCATTGAGGCCTCTGCCGACCCATTGTGGGGCAAGGGGTGTGACCGGGAGAGAACAGGATCATGAGCAAGATCATCCAAGAGATCGAACGTGAGCAGATGGCCCGTGCGGTGCCCGACTTCGATCCGGGCGACACGGTGGTGGTGCAGATCAAGGTGAAGGAGGGGGAGCGCGAGCGCCTCCAGGCCTTCGAGGGGATCGTCATCGCCAAGCGCAACCGGGGCCTCAACTCCGCCTTCACGGTGCGCAAGATGTCCCATGGGGAGGGGGTGGAGCGGGTCTTCCAGACCTACAGCCCGGCGGTCGCCGAGATCCAGGTCAAGCGCAAGGGCGACGTGCGCCGCGCCAAGCTCTACTACCTGAGGGGCCTCACCGGCAAGGCCGCCCGGATCAAGGAAAAGGTCTGAGGGGGCCCGGCCCCGGGAGCCGGAGGCAGGGCTCCGCCCTTGCCGGACACCTTCTACTGGCACGACTACGAGACCTGGGGGGCGGACCCACGGCGGGACCGCCCCTGTCAGTTCGCTGGCTTGCGGACCGACGCCAATCTCATCCCGGTTGGTGATCCTCTAGTCATCTACTGCCGGCCTGCCCCCGACCTGCTGCCGGTACCCGAGGCTTGCCTGGTCACGGGCATCACCCCCCAGACCGCCCTTGCCAAGGGGCTCATCGAGGCCGAGTTCGCCGCCCGCATCGAGTCCGAGCTGGCCCGCCCTGGCACCTGCGGGGTGGGCTACAACAGCATGCGCTTCGACGACGAGGTCTCGCGCAATCTCCTCTATCGCAACCTGCGGGACCCCTATGCCCGGGAGTGGCGCGACGGCAATTCCCGCTGGGACCTGATCGATACCCTGCGCCTCGCCCATGCCCTGAGGCCGGAGGGTATCCAATGGCCGAGCCGGGACGATGGCAGCCCCTCCTTTCGGCTCGAGCACCTGACCGCCGCCAACGGCATTGCCCACGCGGGTGCCCACGATGCCCTGGCGGACGTGCGTGCCACCATCGATCTGGCGCGGCTACTCAAGCGGCTGCAGCCGCGGCTCTTCGATCATGCTCTGTCACTTCGGGACAAGCGGCGGGTGCGCGAGCTACTGGCCAAGGGCCGGCCCCTGCTGCACTGCTCGGCCCGCTTCCCTGCGGCCCTGGGCTGCATCGCGCCGGTGCTGCCGGTGGCCCCCCACCCGAGCAACGGCAACGGGGTCATCTGCTTCGACCTGCGGGAGGACCCGGCTCTGCTCCTGGACCTGCCGGTGGAGGAGATCCGCGCCCGGCTCTTCACCCCGGCCAAGCAGCTGCCTGAGGGTGTTGCGCGCATCCCACTGAAAACGGTCCACGTCAACCGCGCCCCAGTCCTGGCGCCCCTGTCGACCCTGACGCCAGAAGCGGCCGAGCGCTGGACTATCGATCCCGATCTGGTTCAGCGGCGGGCCCGTGCCGTGGCCGCCCAAGCTCAGTCCATCCGCGATCGGGTCCAGGCCGCCCACCAGGCCCCCGAGGCCCCGGCGCCGTCGGACCCGGACCTGCTGCTCTATGGCGGTGGATTCATCTCGGACGCGGATCGCCGGGTCCTGCAGGGGCTCCATCGGCTCACCCCAGAGGAGCTTGCACGCGCGAAGCCGCATTTCGAGGATCCACGCCTGCCCGAGATGCTGTTCCGCTACCGGGCCCGCAACTGGCCGGAGACCCTGAGCCCCGACGAGCGGGAGGCCTGGGACGTCTACCGCCTGGAGCGTCTCACCGATCCCGAGGGGGGCGGCAGCATCACCCTCGACCAGTACCAGCAGCGCCTCGCGGAGCTGGCCGAGTCTGAGGCCGGCAACCCGGCCAGTCTGGCCGTCCTGGAGGCACTGGCCGATTGGGCCGAGACCGTCATGGACGCCGGCGATTAGCTCGGGGCGAGGGCTCGGCCGGAAAGAAGTCGTCCGCGAATGAACGCAAATGAACGCGAATGGGACGAGGGCCGAGGATCAGGCTTCGTCTTCCAGGGCGCAGGTGTCGCCGGTGCCCAGCCAGAAGCCCAGGCTCTTCTTCAGGAACTCGTGCCAGGGCATGTAGTGGGACCCGTCGCAGGAGAAGTTGAGCCCCACGATCCCGTTGAAGATGTTGAGCGACCCGGCGCGCAGATAGATGGTCTCGTCCATGAAACGCAGGGCCTTGAAGGTCCTGAAGACCTCCCGGACCCGCTCCAGGGGGATGGCGGCGTCCCCGGGATAGGGGCGGCTCGGGTAGGCGAGACAGATGGCCGGGTCCGTGAGGTCCTCGATGTCCAGGATCCGGAAGCGGTAGGGGTCGTCCACCAGCCACAGGGTCGCCCTAGAGCTGGAGAAGTGCAGCTTGCCGTGGAAGACGCCATGGACCGCGATCAGCTCCACCAGCAGGTCCAGGACCGCGTCGATGCGGCTGTCCATCAGGCTCTCCACCCGCTGCTGGGCGAAGAGCCCGCCGCGGATCGCCGGGTCCCCCTTGAGCTGGACCCATTGGTCCGGCTGCTCATAGAGCTCCCGCGTCAGGGGCAGCTCCCGCAGGTCGAAGTCCGCCCCCAGGAACCCCAGGAGCTCCCCCTCCGCCGACTCGATGCGCTGCACGGCCGTGAGTGATGGCCGCCGGGCGTTGCGGCTGATATAGGCCTGGGAAAGGGTGAAGCGGTGGCCGGCGAGGGCGTCCGCCAGATAAGGTCTGTCGCTGCGGTCGCGCCCGAGCTGCGCGAGGTCGAGCCCGGTGCGGGTGCAGTTGGCCGTAATCTGACGCCCCTGGGCGTCCAGGACATAGAGATACTTGCAGGATGGCAGCCCCTCGAAGGCGGCCATCAGCCCCCGCTCCAGTGCCTCCCGGTTCGGCCAGCGCTCGGCGCAGTGCCGTGCCAGCCGCTCCAGAGGGGACGTCAGCCGGCCCTCGAGCAGCAGGCGCTGCCGTGCCACCGCGTCACGTAGTGCTTGACTCATCGGGAGGACTCCGGTTGCTCGATTCGCCTTGGGTCCAGCAGGGGGAAAGCCGACGGGGTCTGGACCCACTCGCACAAGGTTAGGGGGCTTGCGGCCCCCGGGTCCAGCCCTGGCCGGCCGCTCGGACTTCGGATAAGCTCCCGTCATGGCCGACCACCAGTCAGATCCCCGCATCCTGCGCGCCGCCGGGCGCTCCCTGGCCTGGTTGGAGATACTGGGGCTCGCTGTCATTGCCCTGGCCACCCTGGTGGCGGGGGTCGAGGAGGTGGCCAAGATGATCTCCCTGCGAACCGTGACCCTGGCCGATCTCCTGCTCCTCTTCATCTACCTGGAGGTGCTGACCATGGTGGCGGTGTATTTGGAGTCTGGCGCCCTGCCGATCCGGATGCCCCTGTACATCGCGATGGTGGCCCTGGCCCGGCATCTCATCCTGGACATGAAGGAGATGAGCGAGTGGGCCATCATCGCCACCGCGGTCGCCATCCTCGTCATCGCCATCGCCGTGCTGGCGATCCGTTTCGGTCACGTGCGGTTTCCCTACCAGTCCACGACCGCGGACGGAACCCACCACGTGAAGAACGACTGAGGGAGCCTCAGGTCGCCATCAGGCCCTTCAACAGGCGCCGCGGAAGCCCAGGCCCGCCATAGATCAGACCGGTGTAGATCTGGATCAGGTCGGCCCCCGCCGCCAGCTTGGCGCGGGCGTCCTCCGGCACCAGGATACCGCCCACCCCGACGATCACGGGCCCCGGTCCCAGGGCCTCACGCA
>JBGSUY010000438.1:0-7411 GCA_041753195.1 Chromatiaceae bacterium | reverse complement strand
GGGGGTCGCGGTGCGGGGGCCCCTGGAGGGCGTGCGGGCCCTGGTCACCGCCGGTCCCACCCGGGAGCCCCTGGACCCAGTGCGTTACCTGAGCAATCGCAGCTCTGGCCGGATGGGGTACGCATTGGCGGAGGCCCTGGCGGAGCTCGGGGCCCGGGTGACGCTGGTAAGCGGTCCGACGAGCCTCCCGGAGCCGGTGAGCAGCCTTGTAGTGGTGGTCGAAACGGCCGTTGAGATGCACGCCGCGGTCATGGAGCGCATCGCCGGGTGCGACCTCTTCGTCGCCACCGCCGCGGTTGCGGACTACCGCCCGGCGGAACCGGCGCCGCGCAAGATCAAGAAGTCCGAGGGGGAGCTTAGGCTGCATCTGGTGCGGAATCCCGATATCCTGGCGGACGTGGCGGCGCTGGCGCGCCCCCCCTTCACCGTGGGCTTCGCCGCGGAGACCGACCGGGTCGAGGACTTTGCCCGGGCCAAGCTCTCCGCCAAGGGATTGGATCTCATCGCCGCCAACCGGGTGGGCGGTGCCCAGGGCGGATTCGAGCGGGATGAAAATGCATTGGTAGTGCTGTGGCGCGACGGACGCCGCGAGCTGCCCCTGATGCCTAAGGCCCTGTTGGCCCGTGAGCTGGCCCAGCTGATCGCCGAGCGCTATGCCGCAACGTCTTGAGGTCAAGATTTTGGATCCCCGGCTGGGGAGTCTCTACCCTTTGCCTCACTATGCCACCCAGGGCTCGGCGGGACTCGACCTGCGGGCCCTGATCGACGAGCCCCTGGACCTGGTCCCCGGGGCCAGCGCGCTGCTGCCCACCGGCATGGCCGTCCACATCGCCGACCCCGGGGTCGCAGGGCTGGTGCTGCCCCGCTCGGGCCTGGGTCACCGCCACGGGATCGTGCTTGGCAACCTGGTGGGGCTCATCGATTCGGACTACCAGGGGCCGCTCCTGGTCTCCTGCTGGAACCGCGGCCAGGCGCCGTTTCGCATCGAGGTCGGCGAGCGTATCGCCCAGTTGATCCTGGTCCCAGTGCTCCAAGCGGAGCTTGCCCTGGTCCTCGACTTCCCGCGGTCGGGGCGTGGACAGGGGGGCTTCGGGCACACGGGCAAGCACTAAGCTCGGCTCGCAGGGCCTCGGCGACCCAAACCGCAGGAGAGACGAACGATTGAGCGCGAGGGGTAAGGGGAAGGGTTGGACGTCGGCGAAGGGCGACGAGGTCCGAGGCCAGTCATCGACGATAGCGCCGGCCCCCGGTGTCAAAGCGTACTGGATCCGCGGTTTCCTCGGCAGCGCCCTGGTGCTGCTCGCCGCCGCCCTGCTGGCGGTTGGCCTGGCGGCCAAACGGGAATCCGGCAGGGATCTTCGCCACCTGGTGGGAGCGATCCGTCTGCTCGCCCAGGGTATCACCACGGAGTTTGCGCCCGCCCGCGGACTGCTCGAATCCGCCGGCACCGATCCGGGCATCCGGAACGCCCTTGAATCCGGCCGACCCGAGACGCTCCGCGCCAAGGAGCTCGAGTTGCAAGGGCGACTCCCTTTCAATCTCGCCGTGCACCTTTTTTCGGTGGAGCAGACTCGCTCGGTGGAGGGCATCCCCTTCATGAGCTACGCCGGGCTCGATCTCGCCCGTCAGGCGGAGCAGGAGCGCCATGTGACCCAGGCGGAGGTCCACAAGGTGGGCCAACCCGATAGGCACCTCGCGATCGCGGGGCCGGTCTTCGATGCCCGGCAGGAGCGGGTCCTCGGTGTCATCTACGTGGCACTTCCCATGTCCCTGCTGCCGAGCCTGGACGAGCCACTCCTGGGGCTCGGCACCGCGCGCTACCAGCAGGTGGTGCATAGCCACGCGGTGGCCCTCGACAGCGGCTCGCCCGCACCAGCTTCGCCGCCCGATCAAACCGTGGGGATCCCCGAGACCCGTCTCCAGATCGCCGTCTGGCTCCAGCCCCGAGGGCTGCCGGACCCCAAGGTGCTGGCGGCGGCAGCGGCGGTCTACCTGATCGCCCTGGGGTTGATCGGGGCCCTGTTCTGGCTCGGTCACCGAGCGCTCCGGCGGGACCTGCTCGAAGATTCCCAAGGCCTCGTTCTGATGGTGCAGGATGCGCTGCAACAGCGCCCGGTCCGCAGGCTCAAGTCCCGGATCGCCGAGACCCAAAGGGCCCACCTCGAAGTATTGACCCAGCTGCGGGCCCTTGGGCGGGCCTCGAGTCGTCCCCACGGCGGCCGTGGCGGATCCCCGCCGACCTCAACAGCCAGGGCATCGGCTGGGCAGACGTCGGCCCCACTCTATGCCCCCCCGGGGGGCGTGCCGCCCATCGGTTCGACCGAGTGGGAGGAGCTCGATGACTCGGCTGAGCCGGATGCGTCCCATGCGCTGGATGAGCTGGACGAGCTGGACGAGCTGGATCTGCCGGACCCCTTCTCCGCCGACACGAGGGCCCCGAGCCCCGGCGAGCGGGCCAAGTCTGCTGCGCCCACGGCGACCCCCGTGGCCGCGACTCTGGGGATGGTCCAGGTTCCGGAAGCGATCTTCCGCGCCTACGACATCCGCGGGCTGGTGGAGCGACAGCTGACCGGCGACATCCTGCAGGCCATCGGCCGGGCACTAGGAAGCGCCGCGGCAGCGGGGGGCGACCGCACCGTGTTCATCGGCCGGGACTGCCGGCCGTCGAGCCCGGAGCTGTGCGCCGCCCTGGCGGCGGGGATTCGCTCCGCCGGACCGGAGGTGATAGACCTTGGCGTGGTCCCGGCCCCGTTGGTCTATTTCGCGTGCTGTCACCCAGAGCGCCATGCGGGGGCCATGGTGACCGGCAGTCACAATCCCCCCGAGTACAACGGCGTGAAGCCGGTATTGGCAGGCCGGAGTGTCGACGCCGAGGCCATCCAGGCACTGCGACGACGGATCGAAGCGGGCGACATGGCCGCGGGGAGTGGCGGATACCGCCGTCTCGATCTGATCCCCCAGTACCGGGAATACATCGAGCACGATGTCGCCCTGGCCCGGGACCTCAAGGTGGTGCTTGACTGCGGCAACGCCACTGCCTCGGCCGTCGCCCCGGGACTCTACCGGGCCCTCGGCTGCGACGTGGTCGAGCGGCGCTGCGACCTCGGCGCTGGGATGGGCGAGACCATGCCGGACCCCTCGGTGCCCGCGCTCCTGCGCCCCCTGGGCGACCTGGTGGTGACGGAGGAGGCGGACCTTGGGCTCGCGTTCGACGGGGACGGCGACCGCCTCGGGGTAGTCGACTCCCGGGGCCGCTTTATCCCCACCGACCGGGTCCTGATGCTGCTCGCCGCCGACGTGCTGACCCGCAATCCGGGCAGCGACGTGGTCTTCGACGTCAAATGCTCGAGCCACTTGGCGGAGGAGATCCGCCGAGCCGGGGGGCGGCCCCTGATGTGGTGCTCGGGGCACACGCCACTCAAGGCCAAGCTGCGGGAGAGCGGGGCTCTGATCGCCGGTGAGCTGAGCGGCCATATCATCTTTCAGGAGCGCTGGTTCGGCTTCGACGACGCCGTCTACGCGGGTGCTCGCCTGCTCGAGGTCCTGTCACTGGACCCCAGGACCTCGGAGGAGATCTTCGCGGCGCTTCCGAGCGGCATCGTGACCCCGGAGCTTGCGCTGCCCCTGGAGGAGGGCGAGCCGGAGCGCATCATGCAATCCGTGGTCCGCCACGCGGGCGAGCTCGAGGGGGCGGAGCTGATCCTGATCGACGGCCTGAGGGCCGAGTTCGAGGACGGCTGGGGACTGGTTCGGGCCTCCAACACCCAGCCGAAGCTGACCTTCCGCTTCGAAGGAAATGATCAGGGCGCCCTGGAACGGATCCAGTCCCGTTTCCGGCGGCTGCTGGAGCGCGCCGCCCAAGGCCTGAAGCTCCCCTTCTAGGCCCGGGAGATCCGATCGCCCCACCCCGGCGGAGCCCCAACCCCCAAACGGTAACCCCAGATGTCCCTGCCGAGCGAACGCGCCCAAACCATTGCCCGCATCCTGATCGAGGCGTTGCCCTACATCCGCCGCTTCAGCGGCAAGACCGTGGTGATCAAGTACGGCGGAAACGCCATGGTGGATCAGCCCCTGAAACAGGGCTTCGCCCGCGACCTGGTGTTGATGAAGCTGGTGGGGGTCAACCCGGTGGTGGTCCACGGCGGCGGCCCCCAGATCGGCTCCTTGCTGAAGCGACTCGGCAAGGCCAGCGAGTTCGTCCAGGGCATGCGGGTCACCGACGCCGAGACCATGGACGTGGTGGAGATGGTCCTGGGCGGCCTGGTCAACAAGGAGATCGTGACCCTGATCAATCGTCACGGAGGCTCGGCGGTAGGGCTCACCGGCAAGGACGGGGACCTGATCCGCGCCCGCAAGCTGCTGCTGCGCCGCGACGCCCCTGAGCTCAAAGCCCCAGAAATCATCGACCTGGGGCATGTGGGGGAGGTCGAAAGCATCGACGCCTCCCTAATCCACATGCTGGTCCAGGGGGCCTTCATCCCAGTGATCGCCCCGATCGGGGTGGGGGACGATGGGCGCTCCTACAACATCAACGCGGACCTGGTGGCCGGAAAGGTCGCGGAAGTGCTGAAGGCCGAGAAGCTTCTGCTCCTGACCAACACCACCGGTCTGCTGGATGCAGAGGGGCGGCTGATCCCAGAGCTCGACGTGGGCAGGGTCCAGGAGCTGATTCGGGAAGGGGTGATCGCGGGCGGCATGCTCCCTAAGGTCCAGTGCGCCCTGGACGCGGTCCACGCGGGGGTGAAGACCGCCCACATCATCGACGGTCGGGTGGAGCATGCGGTAATGCTGGACCTGTTCACCGACGAGGGCGTCGGCACCTTGATCCGCAGCCGCTAGACACCGTCAGGTTCGGGCCAACCTCGCCCGCGGGCTAGGGGTCGGCGACGGCCTGGCGGAACCCGTCCAGAACGCGCTGGACCCGCTCTTCCTCGCAGTCGAGATCGGCCGACCCCTGATTCTTGCACTGCATGTCGAGGAACAGGGAGCCGGTTTCCTCGCCCTGATCCTGGATGAGCGAGAGGGCCAGGCTTAGGTCCTCGGGGGACTTCGGGGCCGCGGTGATCAGGATGTTGAGGCCGGCGGTCTGCACTGGGGTCGTGGCGTGCTCCCTTACATAGACCACGGCGCGGGCCCAGAGGCGGGCGCATTGCTCCCTGCCCGCGCAGCTCACCAGGTTGCTCAGGGCCGGCCGGCTGGAGTCCTCGGGGAGCTGGGCCTCGTCCTCCGGGATTTCCTTGAGCTGGCGGAAGCGCTTGTGGTCCCGGTCGAAGGCTACCCGGATCTCCTCCTTCTGGCGTTCCCGCTCCACGATGGACGTGTAGGCATCCCGAATTGCCCGCTCGGTCTTGGCGATGCCCTCGTCCAGGCGGGGGGGGATGGGTCTCCCCGCCCGTTCCAGGTCCGCGGCCTCGGAGCGCAGTTGGGCGAGCCGCTCCTGCTCGCGCCGGATGTTGCCACGCGCCACGCCGATGACCACGTCCACCGCCGCGAGCTTGCCGTCCCGTGCCATGATCAGATCGTCCACGGACCGAAAGCTGCTCAACAGCACCCGGTCGGCCGCCCGTTGCTGCTCCAGGAGGCGCTCCTGCTCCGCGCGTAGGCGTTTTAGCTCCCGCTCTCGCTTGAGCTCGTCCAGGGTCTGGGCCGGGGGCACCGTCTCCAGTGGGACCCCCTTGTCGCTCAGCGCCGTATGCCCCTTGTCCACCTGGGTCGGGGGAATCTGGTCGGTGTAATGGACGACCCCCTGCTCATCCACCCACCGATAGAAACGCGCCTCGGAGAGTGCGGGGACGAGAATTGCCGCCACCGCCAACAGGACCAGGGGGCCGCGGCAGGATAGGGGATGGAAGGGCGTGCAACGCATGTCGATGGATACCTGTAGGAGGCCGGCATGGGAGCCGCGGCGATCCCGCGGCTGGGGCCTCCGCCGATCAGACACCGAAGTCGGCGCGGTAGCTCCTGAGCCGTTCCAGCAGCTCGAGACCGTCCGCCCGATCCTGGATGAAGGCGATCAGATGTTCCAGGGTGAGGATGCTGACCACCGGGATCCCGAACCGCTCCCGCACCTCGGCGACCGCGGAATGCCCATCCGCCCCCCGCTCCTGGCGGTCCAGGGCGATGACTACCCCCGCGGGCTGGGCCCCCTGGCGGCGGATGATCTCGACAGACTCGCGCACCGAGGTGCCGGCGGTGATGACGTCGTCGACGATCAGGACCCGTCCCTCCAGGGGGCGCCCGACGATCTGGCCCCCTTCCCCGTGATCCTTGGCCTCCTTGCGATTGAAGGCATAGGGAAGGTCCCGTCCGAACAGGTCCGCAAGGGCCATGCTGGTTGCCGTGGCCAGCGGGATCCCCTTGTAGGCCGGGCCATAGAGGAGGTCGAACCCGAGGCCGGAGTCGACGATGCAGGCAGCATAGGCGCGGGCCAAGCGGGCGAGTCGGACCCCCGTGTCGAAGAGCCCCGTGTTGAAGAAATAGGGGCTCCGGCGCCCCGATTTCAGGGTGAAGTCGCCGAAGCGCAGCGCCCCGATCTGGGTCGCAAAGTCGAGGAAGTCGCGCTGATACGCCTGCATGCGGTCCAACCCGGCTCATTGGTGAGCTTTGGTATCATAGATGAGCGCTCAGGCCCAAAACAGGGAACCCGGTCGCCACTCCGGGACCGTGCCGTCCAAACCACGGTGCCCGTTGGGCGGGCGGACCCCGGCTCGGTCTGCCAAGCAGCACGCGGGACATCCTCGTCTCACCGCCAGCCATCTCAGCCCCGACAGGCCCTCATTCGGAGTCCCCGTCTTGAGTCCGTCCTTAAGTCCCCAGGGGATCTACCTCACCGCATTCCTCGTGGGACTGCTCGGCGGGGTCCACTGCCTGTCCATGTGCGCTGGTCTGGTCGGCTCCCTGACCCTGGGTCTGGATCCGCGGGTGCGCGCCGATCCGTTACGCATGCTGCCCTACCAACTCGGCTACAACCTCGGTCGTATCGCCGGCTACGCCGTCGCCGGGGCCATCGTCGGGGGATTCGGGGCGCTCCTGTTACAGCTGGGCTCCCTTCAGACGGCTCAGCGGGTGCTCTACGGCCTGGCGGGGCTGGTCATGATCCTGCTCGGGCTCTACCTGGGGGGCTGGTGGCGGATCCTCGGTGTCACCGAGCGGCTTGGCCTGCACCTGTGGCGCCGCCTGGAGCCCTTGGGGCGCCGGTTGTTCCCGGTGCGCCGACTCCGGGACGTCCTGCTGCTCGGCTTTCTCTGGGCCTGGATCCCCTGCGGCCTGGTGTACAGCGTCTTGATCTCCGCCGTCTCCACCGGCAGCCCGCTCCACGGGGCCCTGCTCATGCTGGCCTTCGGTGCCGGCACCCTGCCCAACCTGTTGGGGATCGGGCTCCTTGCCGGCGCCGCCGCCCGGCTGGCGGAGC
>JBGSUY010000437.1:0-2640 GCA_041753195.1 Chromatiaceae bacterium | reverse complement strand
GGGTGGAGGACGATGGGCCCGGGGTCCCCGAGTCGGCCCTTGACTCCCTCGGCCAACGGGGTCTGAGGCTCGACCGGCGCACCCAGGGCTCGGGCCTCGGGCTCGCCATCGTCCAGGACATCTGCGAGGCCTACGGGGGCGGGGTCGACTTCGCACCCGCCGGGCTGGGAGGCCTGCGGGTCCAAATCCGACTACCCGGTACCGGTACCGCGCCCGCTGGCTAGAAGGAAGACAGGATCCGCCGGATTGGCAGCCTCCGTCCCCCTTGAGGGGGAAGGCCGGGATGGTGGTGAGGCCCGGCGGCTCGCTCAGACCCCTCGGGCAGGCGTTCGACCCCCCTGCGGGTCTCCGTCAATGGTTCACCCGGTTGATTCGCATGACCAGCGGGATCTTGCGCAGGCGACGCATGACCCGAGCCAGGTGTTTACGGCCCCGGACCGCCAGCAGGAGCTCCAGGGCCGAGGTCATGCCGTCCTTCTCCCGGGAGTGGACGTTTTCGATGTTGGAGCCCTGCTCGGCGATGGCGCCCGCCACCACCGCCAGGGCGCCCCGCCGGTTGCCGATCTCCACCCGGATCTCCACCTGGAACTCACCTTCCGGATCCACCGCCCATTCCACGTCGAGCCGCTTGTCACGCTTGGAGTCCATGCTGCCCAGGTTGCGGCAGTCGTTGCGGTGGACCACGATCCCCCGCCCGGGGCTGAACAGGGCGGTGATGCCGTCCCCTGGAATGGGCCGGCAGCAGCGGGCGAAGGTGACCACCATCCCCTCGGTGCCGCGGATGGCGAGTCGGTGGGGGTGCAGGCTGCCGGCGGCGAGCTCCGGTCCATCCGAGGGTCCCTCCCCATCCGGACCCGCCAGGCGCCGCGCCACCAACATGGGCAGTCGGTTGCCGAGGCCTATATCCGCGAGCAGGGCCTCGCTGGACGGGAGGTTCGCGTCCTCGAGATAGGCGGCGACACGGATGGGGTCCACCTGCTCCAGCTCGGTCCCCAGGCCCGCCAGCTCCGCGTTCAGCAGGCGCCGTCCCAGGGCCTCCGCGTCGATCTGCTTGAGGTTCTTGAGGAAGCCCCGGATGCTCGCCCGCGCCTTACCGCTCACCGCGTAGCTGAGCCAGGCGGGGTTGGGCCTGGCCCCCGGGGCCGTGATGACCTCCACCGTCTGGCCGCTGCGCAGGGGCGTGCTCAGCGGGGCCAGACGCCGGTCGACGCGGGCCGCCACGCAGGTGTTACCGATATCGGAGTGGATGGCGTAGGCGAAGTCCACCGCCGTGGCACCCCGCTTGAGGGTGAGGATGCGACCCTTGGGGGTGAAGACATAGACCTCGTCCGGGAACAGATCGACCTTGACGTGCTCCAGAAACTCCACCGAGTTGCCGGCCCCCCGTTGCATCTCCAACAGGCTCTGGAGCCACTCCTGGGCCAGGGCCGGGGGGGACGCAGGCGCCTGGCCGCCGCTCTTGTACATCCAGTGGGCCGCGATCCCGGACTCCGCGTTGCGCTGCATCTGCTCGGTGCGGATCTGGATCTCGATGCGGGTGGACTGGGGTCCGAACAGGACCGTATGAAGCGATTGGTAGCCGTTGGCCTTGGGGATGGCGATGTAGTCCTTGAAGCGCCCGGGGACCGGCTTGTAGAGGTTGTGCACCTGGCCCAGGACCCGGTAACAGGTGTCGATCCGATCCACCGTGATCCGGAATCCGAAGACGTCCGCGATCTCGGAGAAGGGGCGGTGCTTGTCGCGCATCTTGCGGTAGATGCTGTAGAGGTTCTTGCGCCGGCCTACCACCTGGCCGGGGATGTCCTCCTGGAGCAGGCGCCGCTTGAGCGCCGTCTCCACGGTGCCGAGGAGCTCGGAGCGGGCCCCGCTGGCCTGGCGGACGGCCCGCTCCAGCACCCGGTGGCGCCAGGGCCAGTAATGGGCGAAGCCCAGCTCCTCGAGCTCCAGGCGCACGCGGTTGATGCCGAGCCGGTAGGCGATGGGGGCGAAGATGTCCAGGGTCTCCCTGGAGATGCGCCGGCGGCTCTCCGGGCGCATGGAGCCCAGGGTGCGCATGTTGTGCAGCCGATCCGCGAGCTTGATCAGGATGACCCGGATGTCCTTGGTCATGGCCAGCAGCATCTTCTGGAGGCTGGCGGCCTGGGCCTCGGCCCGGGACTCGAAGTCGATCTGGGAGAGCTTGCTCACCCCATCGACGAGCCCCGCCACCTCCTCGCCAAAGGCGGCGGCGACCTGCTCCTTGGCCACCGGGGTGTCCTCGATGACGTCGTGCAGGACGGCGGCGATCAGGCAGTTGGCGTCCATGCGCATCTCGGCCAGGATGCGCGCCACCGCGACCGGGTGGTAGATGTAGGGCTCGCCCGACTTGCGCCGTTGGCCCTCGTGGGCCTCGGCGCCGAACAGGTAGGCGCGATAAAACTCGGCGATCTGCTCAGGGGTGAGGTAGGCCTCCAGGTAGGCGCACAGGTCGCTGATCAGGTAGCGGGGCTCGTCCGGCGGGTCCGAGTCGGGGGCGATCACGGGCAGGACGGCCGTTGCCATGGGATCAGCTCACCGGCGGATCCCAGCGGGTCTTGGCGGGACGGGGGGCGTCGATCATGCGCGCCCTCACTCCCGGTCCAGGTCCGCCTCGCGCAGCTC
>JBGSUY010000436.1:0-7817 GCA_041753195.1 Chromatiaceae bacterium | reverse complement strand
TCGACGGGGTGGTCGAGCAGGCAGAAGTGGTCGCTGCGGGACCAGTCGCCCCGCGCCACCGAGGCGCGATAGTCCGCCAAGCGGGTGAAGTGGCTGAGGATCAGGGCGAAGACGTGCTGCACGACCGAGGCAGTCGCGTAGCCCCGCACGTTGCGCACCCCGATCCCGAGCGCCTCGGCGGCCTCCAGGTCCAGGTTGTTGGTGCCGGTGGCCGCCACGCAGACCAGTCGCAAGGAGGACGCGCCGCGCAGCAGGGCCCCGTCCAGTACCACCTTGTTGGTGACCACCACCTGGGCGGCACGGAGACGGCCACAGACCTCCTCGGCCGCCGTGGCCGGATAGAGGTCCCAGGTGCGGCATGCGCCTCTCAGCCGGCTGAGGTCTAGATCGCCCCGGTCGATGCTAGCGAGGTCGAGGAAGACCCCGTGATCCGCTCCCACGCGTGCCGGGGACTACTACTCTTTGTAGTCGTCGTGACAGGCCTTGCAGGCGCGGCGAGTGGCGTCGAACTGGGCCTTGATGGCCGCCTCGTCACCGCTCGCGGCCACCTCGGCCAGCTTGGCGGACTCGGAGCGCAGCCCCTGGAGCTTGGACTCGAAATCGGACCAATTGAGCCAGATCTCGTCCTTGGCGTCGCTGTCGTCGGTCACGGAGTCCTCTGGGAAACCCTTCAGGATATTCAGCCCAGCGGCCGAGGCCAGGTCCGCCGCATGGCCCTGGAAGGCCACCGCGTCGAAGGGGACCTCGCCCTTCATCATGGCGCCCATGAGGCCGACGTTCCAGGAAAAGACGTTCATCACCCCCTGGCGGTAATCAACCGCATCTTCCACCTTGCCCGCCTGTGCCGCGGGGCAAGACAGCAGGACGGGTATCAGCGTCGAAACGACTGCCCGGAAACGGTAACGCATGGAATTTCCTCGCGACGAAACAGGTTTCAAGCAGCGCAGAAGTCTAGCCCGATCCGGAAGCTCTGTCTGCCACAGTGTTTCCTACCAGGCCCGGAGGATTTGTTATCACCCTCGGGGCCGAGCGCCTACGATGATTCGGGGCAAGGCAGGAGTGGCTCCGAGTCGGTAACATGTCCCGCCATGGGGGGCACGCTCGGGGCCCCAGCCTGGATTCTGCGCGATGCGTAGCGATCATTCACTGCCAGTCGATGAGGTCGACTTCGATGCTGCAAGCCCTTGGCACTCTTGGCAAGACCCACGTCGCCGGCGCCCTGTTCGCGGTGCTGGCCATCTATCTCGCGGGGATAGTCCCAAGCGTGGAGATTGCTTGGGTCATGGGCTTTTTATTGCTCACGGTCTTCCTGTTCGCCTTCGAGGTCGTCGCGGTGGACGTCGCCGCGATCACGGTGATGGTCCTGCTGGGGTTAACCGCCCTTCTGGCCCCATGGATGGGTCTCGAGCAGGCCTTGGTGCCGGCCAACCATTTGTTCGACGGGTTTGCGAGCAACGCGGTGATCTCCATCATCGCCGTCATGATCATCGGCGCCGGGTTGGACCGTACCGGGATCATGTCCCTGGTCGCCGGGTTCATCACGCGGGTGGGCGGGACCACGGAGGCGCGGATCATCCCGCTCATCTCTGGCACCGTGGGGGTCATCTCCAGTTTCATGCAGAACGTGGGGGCCGCCGCCCTGTTCCTGCCGGTCGTGAGTCGGATCTCCGCGCGCACCGGGCTGCCTCTGTCCCGCCTCCTGATGCCCATGGGCTTCTGCGCCATCCTTGGCGGCACCATCACCATGGTGGGATCGAGCCCGCTGATCCTCCTCAACGACCTCATCCTGACATCCAATAAGGCGCTCCCCCCGGGGGTGGCGCCCATGGAGACGTATAGGCTTTTTGACGTGACCCCAATCGGCCTCTCCCTGCTTGCTGCCGGCATTTTGTACTTCGTCGTTGCCGGGCGCGTGGTTCTGCCGTCCCGGGGAAACGAGATGATCGAAGGCGCTGATGCCGCGGCCTACTTCGCAGAGACTTACGGTATCAACGCCTTCGATGTCCGTGAGTTGAGGATCCCGCCGAGCAGCCCCCTGGTGGGCGTGAGCGTAGACGCCATGGAGGTCCAATGGCACGTGCGAACCATCGCGGTGGAGAAGGGGGACGGCTTGCGGCTCGGCGCGGACGGGGTGGACCGCTCCATCGGGATCGAGGGAGGAAGCACCCTGGCGCTGCTAGGCCCCCCTGAGCACTTCGACCGCTTCCTGGAGGCCAACGGCCTGACCCTCAAGCCCGAGATGGAGGTTTTCGGGGAGGCCCTGTCGCCCGCCAAGGCCGGTATCGCGGAGATTGTGATCCCGCCAGGCTCCAGTCTGATTGGCAAGACGGCGCGGGATGTCTGGATGCGCAAGACCTACGGACTCTCCCTGCTCGCCATCAACCGCGGCGGGACCCAGATCAATGTTGGCACGGGCGGGGTGCGCAACACGCCATTTCGGGCCGGCGATGCCCTGGTGGTGCACACCACCTGGGCGGATCTGGCGCGGCTCGAGCAGGATCGGGATTTCGTGATCGTCACCACCGAGTATCCCCACGAGGAGCTCCGTCCCCATAAGGTCCCGGCCGCCCTGTTCTTCTTCGCGGTAACCCTGTTCCTGCTGCTCTTCACCGACCTGCGCCTCTCGGTGGCCCTGTTCACCGGCGCCCTGGGGATGATCCTCGCCGGGGTCCTATCCATCGAGGATGCCTACAAGGCGGTGAGCTGGCGCTCGGTCTTTTTGCTCGCCTCCCTCATCCCACTGGGTCTTGCCGTAGAGTCCAGCGGGACCGCCGCCTGGATCGCGGAGCAGACCCTCTCGGTGGTGGGCCACATGCCCGTTTGGGTGATCCAGGCGGCGATCATGGTGCTCGCCACCGTCTTCACCCTGGTGATGTCCAACGTCGGGGCGACGGTCCTCCTGGTACCGCTGGCGGTCAATATTGCCCTGGGGGCGGGGGCGGATCCCGCGTTGTTCGCCCTCACCGTGGCCATTGGGACCTCCAACTCCTTTCTCATCCCGACCCATCAGGTCAACGCCCTGCTCATGGGGCCGGGCGGCTATCGGGTGGCCGACTTCCTGCGCGCCGGTGGGATCATGACGGTGCTCTTCCTGGTGGTCTCCCTCCTCACGCTTAACCTCGTGTTTTGAGTTTGGGGGTCAGGAGCGCCCGGGTTCGGACCGTTCCAGCCGTGCCCCGACCTCTGCTCGACCAGGTCCTTCCGCTCAGCCGCCGTATTGGTCGAGGGGGCTGATGGGCCCCCGGCGCAGGACTTGGGAAACTGGAGGCCGCTGGACGCGATCGGCGCGCCCCTGGTGGACCCTCTTGGTGGTTGCGGTGGCCACGGGCCTTGCCTGGGCCCTGCAACAGGGCGCCGCCGACCTCCTCGCCGCGGGCTGGTTGGTGAGACCCTCGGGCGAGACCTGTCGCGTGGAGCGGGTGCTGGACGGCGACTCGCTGCGGGTCCTCTGTGCCGACGGGCCCCTGGAGGTGCGGCTCTACTGCATCGATGCCCCGGAACGGGAGCAGGTGCCCTGGGCCAAGCAGTCCCGCCGGCACCTGCGTGTGCTCGCCTCCGATCAGGTGGAGCTGGTGGAGTTGGAAAGGGACCGCTTCGGGCGACTTGTCGCGGAGCTCTACGGTTCGGGGCCGGACCGGCCCTTGCTGAACCTCGAACAGGTCATCAGCGGAAACGCCGCCGTCTACCACCGCTACTGCGATGACCCCCGCTATGAGCGAGCCGAGCGGGAGGCTCGGGAAGCTGGGCGAGGGATCTGGGCGCGCCCGGGCGAGCATCAGACCCCGTGGACCTATCGCCGCAGGTAGTCGTTCTAGAGCGTCAACGCCTGCCCTCCCTTGCCGCCGGCCGAGCTCAGGCCGGTCGCTCGAAGAGGTAGTGGCTGACCCACCACTCCTGGCCGTCGCGGTAGCCGAAGAGCTCGGCGCAGGCCATGAAGAAGAGCCGCCAGCGCATCCACCAGGTGGCCGCCTCCCGCTCCCCGTAGGTCCGCTCCAGGATGGGCCAGACGCGCGCTCTGGCCGCGTCCATCTGGGCGAGCCAGGCGTTCAAGGTGCGCTCGTAGTGACGACCGTCCCAGCGCCAGTGCTGAAGTAGCCGCAGGTGGTCCTGGAAGTGCAACGGCAGGTCGTCGCTCGGCATGATGCCGCCGGAGAAGAAGTAGTGGCTCATCCAGTCGCTCGGCCCCTGGTCCTCGAAGGCGTAGGGATGTTCCCGGTGACAGAAGATGTGCATCAGGAAGCGGCCGCCGGGCCTGAGCCAGTCGTGTATCCGGGCGAGCAGGGCCCGGTGGTTTCGCATGTGCTCGAACATCTCGATGGAGACGATGCGGTCATAGGTGGCCGGCGCCGGGAAGTCGTTCATGTCCGCGGTGATGACCTGAAGGTTGGCGAGGCCCAGGTGCATCGCCTCCGCCTCGATGAAGCGGCGCTGGCCCTGGGAGTTGGAGACCGCGGTGACGCGGGAGTGAGGGAAGGACTCGGCTACGAATAGGCTGAAGGCCCCCCAGCCGCAGCCCAGCTCCAGGATCTCCATGCCGTCTTCGATCCCGGCCCGCTCCGCGGTGATCCGAAGGGCCTCCAGCTCCGCCTCTGCCAGGGTGCCGATGCCCTCGCTCCAGTGGCAGGCGCTGTACTTGCGGCGTGGGCCCAGAACCTCCACGAAGAACTCGGGGGGCAGCTCGTAGTGCTGCGCGTTGGCCGCCTCCGGGACCTCCGCGATGGGGGATGCATCCATCCGTTCGATGAAGGCCCGCTTATGAACCGCGGCCGCCTCGCAGTCAGCGACTGGGAGGGTGGCGAGCCGCTGGCGGAGCAGGGCCCGAATGCCCGCCCGCGTGACCCCGTCGGGGACCACACCCTGCTCTACCCAGCGGATAGCCGCCGCCGTTGCGCTGAACATGAATCTTCCCCCCTTGGTCCTGAAACCTCTGTAACCGTTCAGGTATTGTCGAGCCTTGCCGTTGGCAAGGCCCCGGGTCTCGCGCATCTCAGGCGCGGAGCACCTGGCCGGTGCGCCCGTCGCGGATGGTGGAGGGGCGGTCGGCCCCGCGGCAGGCCCCGACCAGGATGTAGTCCGGCGCCTGATCCAAGGCCCGGCGGACCTCGAAGGCGCTGCGGGCCGGAGGTCGGTTGGCCCGATTGGCACTGGTGGAGACGATGGCCCCGCCATAGGTTCGGCAGAGCCCAGCCGCTAAGGGGTGGGCCGTCACCCTGACGGCCAGGGTGTCGAAACGACCGGTGAGCCAGGATGGGGTCGTTGGGCGGGCGGGCAGGATCCACGTGTTGGGTCCCGGCCAGGAGCCCAGGATCTCCGCCATTCGGGGACCTGGCAGGAGTTCCACGAAGGGGACGAGCAGGATGGGATCCGCCGCGATCAGGATCAGCCCCTTGGTCCGGTCCCGCCCCTTGATGGCCAGGATGCGCCCCACGGCGTCCTGGTCCCAGGGGTCACAGCCGAGGCCATAGACCGCCTCGGTGGGATAGGCCACCACGCCGCCATTGGCCAGGATGCGGGCGGCGACCCGGAGTCGGTGACGGAGGTAGGGTGGGACCATCGCCGGTTGACCATGTGTGAGTCGATGAGGTCCCAGCTTGCACAAGGGCTCCAATTTTGAAAAGCCGCCCCTGCGGACCCGGCGGGCGATAAACTGACCCGCATCGTCATGCTCTGAGAAGCTAAGCCGCTCCACCCCTTGCCAAGCCCATGCGCATTGAAATCCAAGCCCCGGGGAACCTTCACCCAGCCGCGCGCCGTTGCCGCAATGGCCTCGGGCTAACCGCCCTATTTATCGCCTTCCTGTTGCCTACGCTGGCCTCTGGCGAGGGCCTATGGGACAAGGTGAAGTCTGGCGCGGAAAAGGGGGGTACCGTCCTAAAGCAGGGGGCCGAGAAGGGGCTGGAGGTCGGTGGCGACCTGACCAAACGCGGCATCGAGGCTGGCAAGGACGCCGTCGGAGAGACCGTCGGGCACTTCTACCGGGACGGTACCCCGGAGGAGATCCGGGCCCAGGTGGACCGGATGGCCTTCGATACCCTGGACCGACTCTTCGCCGAAGACCCGGAGGCCAATCTGCTGTTCGACAGCGGCCATGGCTACGCGGTGTTCGAGGTCCGTCAGGTCTCGCTGACCGTGGTGGCGGGCTACGGCTACGGGGTGGCCGTGAGCCATGACGGCAGCCGGCGCATCTACATGAAGATGGTCAGCGGCGGGGTAGAGATCAGCAAGGGTGTGGGAGGCTTTGTTTCGCAGTGGGTTGTCCTGTTCGAGGACGAAGCGGCCTTCGATGCCTTGGTCACCGAGGGCTTCGACGCCGGCGCCGAGGCCAGCGGAACGCTCGGCAAGGAGCGGGCGGAGCTTGGCACCCGTTACCGGAAAGGGGCCGCCTTCTATCGCGTCACGGAGGGGGGGCTCAGACTGGCCGCCAGCCTGAGCGGCACCCGCTTTTGGCCCGACGCTTGGCTGAACGGCGTCGAGGCGACGCCGGCAGAGGTGATCTCGGGGCCTGACCTGGCCGCACCCACGCCCCAGGCCGCTCCGAATACTGAAGAGATCCAGGGGGAGCCGCCGGCAGACGGGGCAACTGAACCGTCCGCCGATGTCGCGGATTAGGGGGGCGGGGCGAGCCGACCGGCCCAGCCCTGGGCGGCGGAGATGATGGTTGCCGGGTCCAGGGTCGTTGGGATGCCGTCACGGATCAGCTGGCGACCCTGGACCCAGACCTGGCGCACCTGGTGGCGTCCCGCGGCGTAGACCAGATGGGAGACGGGGCGGTAGAGGGGCTGGGTGTGGGCGTCGCCCAAATCCAGGGCCACCAGGTCCGCGGACTTGCCGGGCTCGATGGACCCAATCTCCCCCTCCAACCCCAGGGCCCGGGCTCCGTGCAGGGTGGCCATGCGCAGGGCCTGGGCGGCGGGCAGGGCACTGGCGGATCCCGCCACCCCCTTGGCGAGCAGGGCAGCGCTGCGCATCTCACCCAGCAGGTTGAGGTCGTTGTTGCTGGCCGCCCCATCGGTCCCTAGGGCCACATTGACCCCCGCCGCCAGCAGGCGTGCGGCTGGGCAGAACCCGCTCGCGAGCTTGAGGTTCGACTCTGGGCAATGGACCACATGGGCCCCGGCGGCGGCCAGACGCTCGATCTCGGACTCCTCCAGCTGGGTCATGTGGACCGCCACCAGGCCGGGCCCCATTAGGCCCAGGCGGTCCAGCCGGTCCAGGGGGCGCTCCCCGTGGTCCCGAAGCGACGCGATCACCTCGTCCCGGGTTTCGTGGAGGTGGATATGGACCGGGACGTCCAACTCGTCGGCGAGGGTTCGCACCCGCTCAAGGGGTCCGTCCGCCACCGCGTAGGGCGAGTGGGGCGCGAAGGCGACCCGGATCGTTGTGTGCCCCCGGTAGCGGTCGTGCAGGGCCAGGCCCTTGGCGATATAGTCCCGGGCGTCCTCCGCGTAGCCCGTTGGGAAGTCAACCACGATCATGCCGACGACTGCCCGCATCCCGGCGTCCGCCGCCGCTTGGGCCGTGACCTCCGGGTAGAAGTACATGTCGTTGAAGCAGGTCACCCCGCCGCGCAGCATCTCCAGCAGGGCGAGCCGGGTGCCGTCACCCACGAACCCCGGGTCCACCCAGCGCTTCTCCACCGGCCAAATGTAATCGTGCAGCCAGGTCATGAGCGGTAGGTCGTCCGCCAGACCCCGCATCAGGGTCATGGCGGCGTGCGTGTGGGCATTGACGAGCCCGGGGATCAGCACATGGCCCGCCAGCTCGACCACCCGGTCGGCGTCGATGGAGCGCCGCGCCTCCGCCGACGGCAGCACCGC
>JBGSUY010000435.1:0-6163 GCA_041753195.1 Chromatiaceae bacterium | reverse complement strand
GGGGCGGACGGGGCCCCGTGACCCCGGAGCCACAGGCCGGCGGGCCGCCGCCGCGGCTGATCTATCGGCGCCTGCTGGGTTATGCGCGTCCCTACTGGCGGATGTTCGCCGTCTCCATCGTAGGGATGCTGGTGTTTGCCGCCACCGAGCCCCTCTTCGCCGCCCTCATGCAGCCGCTCATCGACGGCAGCTTCATCGAGAAGAATGAAGACGTGGTGCGCATCATGCCCCTGATCCTGGTGGGCCTCTTCGTGGTGCGGGGCATCGCCGGCTTCATCAACACCTATTTCCTGAGCTGGGTGGGGCGGCGCGTGGTGGCGGACCTGCGTCAGGCCATGTTCGAGCACCTGCTGCGGGCCCCCACCCGCTACTACGACCGGCATGGCTCGGGTCACATCCTGGCCAAGCTCACCTACAACGTGGAGAACGTGGCCACGGCCGCCACCTCGGCTATCACCACCCTGGTGCGCGATGGTTTCACCGTCATCGGGCTCATGGCCTACATGCTGTGGCTGAACGCCTCCCTGTCGGCCATCTTCCTGATCATAGGCCCGGTGATGGCGGGGGCGGTCAAGTACGCGAGCAAGCGGTTCCGCCGCTATGGCCGGCGCATCCAGGATCGGGTGGGGGAGCTCACCCATGTGGCCCAGGAGGCGATCGATGCCCACCGGGTGGTCAAGGCCTTCGGCGGCCAGGACTACGAGGCGGCCCACTTCGGCTTCATCAACGAGAAGACCCGATCCCTGCAGATGAAGATGATCGCCACCGAGGCGGCGAGCGTGCCCCTGGTGCAGCTGATCTCGGCCCTCGCCATCGCGGTGATCGTCTATCTCTCCACCATGCAGGGGATCAAGGAGGACATCTCGGTGGGGACCTTCATGTCCTTCGTCGTGGCCATGGGCCTGCTGCTGCCCCCGGTGAAACGCCTCACCGGGGTCAACGCCCATCTTCAGCGGGGCATCATCGCCGCCGAGACCCTGTTCGAGCTCCTCGACTCCGAGGTGGAATCCGACGCCGGCAGCCGTGCCCTCGTTCGGGCCCAGGGCCGCATCGAGTACCGGGGCGTGACCCATGTCTATTCGGAGGACAAGACCCCGGCGGTGCGGGACCTCAACCTGGTGATCGAGCCGGGGGAGAAGGTGGCCCTGGTGGGACGCTCCGGCAGCGGCAAGAGCACCATCGCGAGCCTTCTGCCGCGCTTCTACGACCCGACCGCCGGGGAGATCCTGATCGACGGCGTGCCGATCCGGGAGCTGTCGCTCAAGTGCCTGCGGGACCAGATCTCGCTGGTGACCCAGGACGTGGTGCTCTTCAACGACACCATCGCCAACAACATCGCCTACGGGCACCGGGAGCCCCCCAGTCAGGCCGAGTTGGAGCGGGTGGCGCAGGCCGCCCATGCCCTGGGCTTCATCCGCGAGCAGCCCCAGGGGTTCGAGACCCGGGTGGGGGACCGGGGGGTGCTACTTTCCGGGGGGCAGCGCCAGCGCATCGCCATCGCCCGGGCCATGCTCAAGGACGCCCCCATCCTGATCCTGGATGAGGCCACCTCGGCCCTGGACACAGAGGCGGAGCGGCACATACAGGCGGCGCTGGCCGAGCTGATGGCCAGGCGGACCACGTTAATGATCGCCCATCGGCTGTCCACCATCGAGAACGCGGACCGCATCCTGGTGCTCGAGGAGGGGCGGATCGTCGAGCAGGGTCGCCATGCGGAGCTCTTGGCCCTGGGCGGCTACTATGCGCGTCTGCATCGGCTCCAATTTCACGGCGGGCCCGAGCCGGCGGCCGCCTGAGGGGTCGCTCCACCAGGCCCAAGCCTGGTAGCGGACGAGATCCTCGACCTAGATCCATGGACCCAAACGCCGTTTGGTATGGCCGGCACCCGGTCTCGCTCGCCCTACTGCCGCTGGCCTGGCTGTACTGCGGGGTGGCGATGCTCCGCCGTAACCTGTACTGCAGCGGGCGACTGGAGACGCGGCGCCTGCCTTGTCCGGTGGTGGTGGTGGGTAATCTCACGGTGGGGGGGGCCGGCAAGACACCCCTCGTGCTGCGGCTGGCCGAGCTCGCCGTCGAGCGGGGTCTGCGGCCCGCCATCCTCACCCGCGGCTATCGGGGTCGGGGCCAGGAATGGCCGCGCACGGTAAGCTCCGAGGACGACCCGGACCTGGTGGGTGACGAGCCCCTGCTACTCGCCCGCCGGGGAGTCTGCCCGGTGATCGCGGGCCCTGATCGGGTGGCGGACGCGCAGCTCGCGATTGCCAGCCACGGCTGCGACCTGATCCTTTGCGACGATGGGCTCCAACACTACCGGCTCGACCGGGATCTGGAGGTGGCGGTGATCGACGGGGAGCGGGGGCTCGGCAACGGGCGCTGCTTGCCGGCCGGGCCCCTGCGGGAGCCTCCGAGCCGCTTGTCAACCGTGGACCTCATCATCCGCAACGGCGGCGTCGGGGATGGGCACCGCTTCACCCTGGTACCCGGTGCCGCCGTGAGCCTGCGGGACCCGACCCAGACCCGGCCCCTGAGCGCCTTTCACGGTCTGCGGGTCGCGGCGGTGGCGGGCATCGGCAATCCCGTGCGCTTCTTCGATCTGCTGCGCGCCCAGGGCATCCTGGTGGAGGAGTGGCCCTATCCGGACCATCACCCCTACAGCGCCGCTGACGTGGCGGCCTGGCCGCTGGGACCCGTGTTGATGACCGAGAAAGACGCGGTCAAGTGCGCTAAGTTTGGCGGCGCCGACCACTGGTACTGCCCGGTGCGGGCGAGGCCCGACCCCGCCTTCGTCAGCACCCTGTTCGCTCGGCTCGATTCCATACCCAACCCAAAGGTCTGACCCATGGACAAGAAGCTGCTGGATATCCTGGTCTGCCCCCTGTGCAAGGGCCCGCTCATCTACGACAAGGCTGCTCAGGAGCTGATCTGTCGGGGTGATCGGCTGGCCTACCCGATCCGCGACGACATTCCGGTGATGCTGGAGGAGGAGGCGCGGGAGCTGGCCGCCGACGAGGAGGTGCCCAAGCCTTGACCGGGTCCCAGACTTCTGCGGGTCAGACGTCCGGACCCCATCAGGGCGACGGCTTCAAGGTGGTGATCCCGGCGCGGTTCGGCTCCACGCGACTCCCCGGAAAGCCCCTGCTGCCCCTCATGGGCAAGCCCATGATCCAGCATGTGGTCGAGCGTGCCCGAGCGAGCGGCGCGGAGGAGGTGGTGGTGGCCACGGACGACCGCCGTATCCAGGACGCCTGCGCCGCCTTCGGGGCCGAGGCCCTGATCACCCGAGCGGACCATCGCAGCGGATCGGACCGCATCGCCGAGGTGATCGAGCGCCGGGGCTGGCCGGACGCGGCCATCGTGGTCAACCTGCAAGGCGATGAGCCGACGATGCCGGCGGCCCTGATCGACCAGGTGGCCTCGGATCTGGCTCGGCGACCCGAGGTTGGCATGTCGACCCTGGCCCACCCCATCGCCGACGCCGAGACCCTGTTCGACCCCCACGCCGTCAAGGTGGTCACGGACGCGGCGGGGTTCGCCCTCTATTTCTCCCGCGCGCCGGTCCCCTGGCACCGGGATGAGTTCCTGGGCAAGCGTGCCACCCTGCCGGGGTCCGTGCCCTTTCTGCGCCACATCGGGCTCTATGCCTATCGGGTGGGCTTTCTGCGGCGCTATGTGGGCTGGGCGCCCTCACCCCTGGAGCTGGCCGAGTCCCTGGAGCAGTTGCGCGTCCTGTGGCACGGAGAGCGTATCCATGTCGGGGAGGCGAAGGAGGTGCCCGGCCCCGGCGTGGACACGACCCAGGACCTGGCGCGGGTGGCTGTCTTACTGGGCGCTTGATCCGCGATGCCACTCAGCCCCGGTCTGACACGGATAGGTCCTATCGCAAGACCCCGAGCAGCTCTTCCAACTCCTGGGAGAGCGCTTCGCTGTCCCCCGCCAAGACGCGGATCTGGCAAAGGTCAGGGGCCCGATGGGAGGCCCTTCCGAACTGATCGAGCTGGATCGCCGGCCTGTCCTCGGCCGACTCGAGCACCAGCAGTCCCTCCTCGGGCAACAGGTCGATGAGCCGCCACGGCTGCCCACGATGGAGATAGGTACGCCCGAGCAGGGTACTTAGCCGGTCGATGAGGTTGGGGTCGATCATAGGGGGCACCGGACGCCGAATAGACCGCTTGCTTGGCGTAAATGTGTGCCGGGGCCGGTGATTGCGAGTACCATGCCACAGCCAAGATCGGTTCCTTTCAGGGGCCGTATCGGCGATGCACCTGGCCCCTGGGCTCCCTTGGCCGGTGAGGGTCGGGCGCGGCCCGCACGGTGCCAGGCCAGAGTGCCACCACCCAGAGAGAGCGACAGAGGAACTATGAAAAAGCAACCCATGTACGCCGGCGCCTTGCTGGCAGTGCTCGCGTCGGTCGGTTTCGGTGCCTCCGCGGCCGGTTTCGGGGGAGGGCCCGGCGGCAATCAGATGCCGGGCTACTCGGGTCCGGCCTATGGGCAGCCAGGACCGGGACGTGGCGGATACAACATCCCTGATTACTCCGGTCCGGCCTATGGGGCAGGGCCTGGGATGCAACAGGGCCCGGGCTACGGGGCGCCGGGCGGCTACCAGGGCGGCGGCCCCGGGTATGGTCCAGGGGCAGGGGCAGGGGGCTACGGCTATCCCCCGGCCGGCGGCGGCCCGCAGGGCGGCTATGGCCCGGGTCCCGGTTATGGGGGACCGGGTTACGGCTACGGGGACCAGGGCTATGGGGCCCCGGGTGCCTATGGTCCTGGCTACGGCGGTCCCGGGGGATACCCTGGCTATGGTCCCGGGCCCGATGAGGATTACCCGGACGAGCGCAGGGGCCGGGGCTCGGATCGCGGGGGCAGCGGTATGAACCCCATGAAGATGATGCCGAACCCGATGCAGATGTTCGGCGGTGGCAAAAACCGCGATTGACCGCCTATCGCCCCGAGGCGTGGCGTCCTCGGGGCCCTGTTCGCATCCCACGGACAGCGTGTGAGGCCCGCCGAACGAGGGTCCGGGTTCTAGGAGCCGTGCCATGGGCAGTATTGAGCATATCGAGGTCGGCTTCCCCGGCGGGCAGCGGGTGGACGCCCAGGTGCGCGAATTCACCATCGCCACCGATCAGACACCGGAGCACGGGGGGGATGGGAGTGCGCCCCAGCCCTACGAGCTCTTCCTGGCCTCCATCGCCACCTGTGCCGGAATCTACGCGCTGAAGTTTTGCCAGACGCGCAAGATCCCCACCGATGGCCTGGCCCTGGCCCTGGAGTGGCAGGGCAACCAGGCCGAGCCAGCCTCCGCCCGGGCGCTCCTGCGTCTCACCCTCCCCGATGGCTTCCCGGATCGCTACCGGGAGGGCATCGTCCGGGCGATGGATCTTTGCGCCGTCAAGCGCACCATCCAGGTGCCTCCCCGGTTCGTCACCGAGATTGCGGAGCGGCCCTGCGCATCGGCCGAGGGAACGGCGACCTGAGTGACGCGGTCTGACGCGTCGCCGCCGGATAGGATGCAAAAAAAACCCCGCGAGCGCGGGGCGAATCACCACTGAGGAGGTCAGAGAACGGAAACGGCAGAGAACAGGTTCCGTCTCGCTAACGGTAAAGCAGTTCCAATGCCAATTTCATGGATGATCGAGTTTTCATAGACTTATCTGAGACCGGTCGAGCGAGGCGGCTAGTCTTGGCCGAGACATGCACGCAGACGGACCCGTTCCTCGATCAGTCGCACCAGCACGATGCAAGTCTGGAAGAAAAAAACGACGCTGTGCGTGATTAGCGCAACAGTTCTGAGCGTCGGCCTCCCATCCGGCGTCCTCGCGGAGGGGCCCACGGCCACGGAGCGGGCCTCAGGGGCCGAGCGGCAGCGCGCGGCGGCGGGCTGGCTTAGGCTCGAATCGGATCAGCGGGTATCCCGGCAGCTTGCCGCCCCCCTCACGCCCTCGGATTCCCAACGCCTACAGATCATCGAGCAGCAGGAGCGGGCCCGCTACCGGGAGCAGCTCCAGACCCAGGAGCGGGAGCTCGGCACCCTCAATCGGCAGGAGCGGCGGTCCGGCGACAGGGCGGCCCAAGGGCCGAGCCCTGAGGCGCGTCTGCGGGCTCGTCTGCTCCAGCAGCAGCTGGCGCAGAACGGGCTGGAGCTGCGCCGGCAAATGGATCG
>JBGSUY010000434.1:0-2995 GCA_041753195.1 Chromatiaceae bacterium | reverse complement strand
GGCGACATCTGCGGCTGGGGCCGCGAGCCCGCCTACTCGCCCACCCTGGCCGCCGCCCTGGAGGAAACGGCCAGGGTCCAACGACCCGACGCATCGGACCAGGAAGCCCAGCTCAGGCTGGACCTGGACGTTTGGGGCGCCCGCCCACCGGGGACGATGCAGACCGGACTCGGCGACTGCGTCGCCCTGCTGCGCCGGAGCTACCGTTTCGGTCCCGAGAGCGCCATCCAGGGGCTCGCCTCCGCCATCAACCGGGGGGATGGGCCGGCCGCCCTGGCGGTCCTGGATGCGGGCCACGAAGACGCCCAGCGGCTCGCCCTGGATCTGGACCATCGCCCGACCGCGCTGGCGGATTTCATCGCGGGTTTTGTAGTGCCGCGCCACCGGGCCGTGCTGGAGGCCAAGGACCCGGCAAGCGCTCTGCAGTCCCTCGGGGCCTATCGCGTGCTCTGCGCCGTGCGCGAGGGACCCTTCGGTCTGCACAGCATCAACCGCTTGGCGGAACGCGCCCTGGCCGCCACGGGCCTGATCCGACCGGAGCTCCGCCCAGAGGGCGGACGCTATCCGGGCCGGCCCCTGCTGGTCACCGCCAACGACTACGACCTCGGGCTTTTCAACGGGGACGTGGGACTGCTCCTGCCGGACCCCGTCACCGGGACGCCCTACGCCTGGTTCGAGGGGACCCAGGGGCTGCGCCGGCTCTCGCCTCATCGGCTGCCCCCGGTAGAGACCCTGTTCGCGATGACCGTGCACAAGAGCCAGGGCTCGGAGTTCGATGAGGTGGCCCTGGTGCTACCCCGCCGCGACAGCCGGGCCCTCGCCCGGGAGCTGATTTACACCGGCGTCACCCGTGCCCGCCGCCGGGTGATCCTGGTGGCCTCGGCGGAGCGACTGGTCACCAGCGTCGCGCGGCGGGTGGAGCGCTCCTCGGGGCTGCGTGACGCGCTCTGGGGGAGAAAAATAGCGAGGAGCGAGTAGCGAGGACCGAGGGCGCCCCCGTCCAGCCGCCTCAGGCGCCCACCTCCCCGGTGGCAATCAGGGCCATGCGAACCAGCTCTGCCAGGGATTCGGCCCGCATCTTCTCCATGACCCGCGCCCGATGGGCCTCCACCGTCTTGGCGGTGACCCCCATGGCGGCGGCGATCTCCTTGTTGGATTTGCCCTCGGTGACCATGGCCATGACCTCATGCTCCCTGGGGGTGAGCTCAGCCAGGCGCGCGGCGATCTCGGCGCGGGTAGATCGGCTCACCCGCTGGCGCTGGTCCAACTCGAGCGCGTTGCGGATGCTGCGCAGCAGGTCCTCGTCGTGAAACGGCTTCTCGATGAAGTCCACGGCCCCTGCCTTCATGGCCTTGACCGCCATGGCCACGTCGCCATGGCCTGTGATGATGATGACCGGCAGCCGATAGCCCTCCCGGGCCATGTAGCTCTGCAGCTCCAGCCCACTCATTCCAGGCATGCGCACGTCCAAGAGCATGCAGCCCGCCCGCCCCGGGTAGTAGGCGGCGAGGAAGGAGTCCGCGGACGCAAAGGTCCGCACCTGCATCCCGGTGGACTCGATCAGCCATTGGAGCGAGGTGCGCATGGCCTGATCGTCATCCACCACGAAGACCGTGGGTTCACCGTTCATCGACTGGCTCCTAGGGCCCGCAAGGGCCCGGTTGAAGGCTCGGAATCCGGCTCGGCGGCCTCGGGGGCCCATGAGTCACCCCCATCCGCCCCAGCCGCTCGCGGAAGGGCCACGTGGAAGACGGTGCCTCGGCCAGGCTCGGACTCGGCCCAGATGCGTCCCTCGTGATTCTCCAGGATGGTCTGGCTGATGGTGAGCCCCATCCCCATGCCCCCCTCCTTGGTTGTGAAGAAGGGGTCGAACAACAGGGCGACCCGCTCCGGCGCCATCCCGGGTCCGCTGTCCTCCACGCTCACCCGTGCCTCCCCGTCCAGATTCCCCTGGGTGCGGATGACCAGGCGTCGCGCCGGCTCGGGTGTGTCCTCCATGGCGTCGAGTGCGTTGCTCACCAGATTGAGCAGAACCTGCTCGATCTGTACCAGGTCCACATGCACCGGGATGGGCTCGGGGGCCAGATCCAGCTCGATCTGGAGCCCGAGCTTTGCGGTCTCGAACTCGAGAAAGGAGCACACCTCCAGCACCAGGCGGTTCAGGTCCACGTCGGCACGGATCGGCGGCTGCTTGCCCACCAGGGCGCGCAGGCGCCGGATGATCTCGCTGGCTCGCTGGGCCTGGCTGGTAATCTGGGCGAGGGCACCGAGCAGCTCTCGGGTCTCGCCCGCCCCGCTCTGCATTCGCCGCGTGCAGCCGTTCGCATAGTTGACGATGGCGGACAGGGGCTGGTTCAGCTCATGGGCCATGCCGGTGGCCACCTCACCCATGGTGCTCAGCCGGCTCACATGGACCAGCTCCGCCTGGTGCTGGCGGGACTGCTGCTCGGCCCGCCGCACCGCGGTGATGTCGCGCCCGTAGATATTCACATAGCCGAGATCGCGGATCGGGGCGAAGAGCAGCGCATAGACTTGGCCCCCGAGCTCTGTCTCCCGCTCCCGGGGCTCGCCCAGTTCCATGGCCAGTCTCGCCTCGGCCACCCACTCCTCCGGCAACGACTCCCCCTGCTCCGTGCCCCAGGCCAGGAGCAGGGGTCGGCTCGCGTTGTTCGCGTAGACGATGGCGCCGCCCACAGTGACCCGCAGGATCGGATTGGGGCTCTCGGCGGCGAACCGGGCCAGGCTCTTGATCTCCCGCTCCGCCTGCTTACGGCTGGTGATGTCGTGGATGTAGAGGGTGTAGAAGCGCTCGGATTCGAGATCGATGGGGACGATCGAGATCTCCACAGGGATCTCGGTCCCGTTGGCCCGCAGGGCCGTGAGCTCGCCGCGCCCATGGTACTCCAGACCCTCCTGGCGGGAGCGCTCAAGCAGCCGCCGGAAGGCGGGCCGCGCCAGCTCCGGCAGGAAGCGCTCGGCGAAGGGGCTGCCGATG
>JBGSUY010000433.1:0-4620 GCA_041753195.1 Chromatiaceae bacterium | reverse complement strand
CGCTGGTGAAATACCTCAATGGCCGAGAATTGCGCCCGCCCCCGTGCTTACCGGCGCCGGCATAGCCGGGATTTCCCCTCGGCGTGTACCCAAACGCAGGCGGGGAACGGCCCGCGACAGGCGCGTACTGCTCTTTTTAGGTTCAAGGCATACCCCTTCGCAGAGCTGGCCAAGACCGGCGGCGAGGTCCGCGACCGGCTCGGCAGAGCGCCGATCACCGTGCGCTTCGATGCCGAGCACGGCAACGCCACGGCCGAGGACGCCCAGGGCCAGCCCATCCCTGCCGTGGTCGGCTTCTGGTTCGCCTGGTACGCCTTTCACCCCGACACCCTGGTCTACAAGGCCAAACCCCGATGAGGACGCCTCTCCATGCATGACATGCTGCCCCTGTTGCGGGTCACCGCCTTTCCGGCCATGCGCCGCCGCGGCGTGGCGACGTTACAGGTCAACCTGGGCTACCGCTGCAACCAGAGCTGCCTGCACTGCCACGTGAACGCCGGGCCAAGTCGCACGGAGCAGATGGATGATGAGACCCTCGCCCTGATCCCCCGGGTGCTTGCCGCCCGCGGCTTGCCGACCCTCGACCTCACTGGAGGGGCACCTGAGCTGCACCCGCGCTTTCGCTGGCTGGTGGCGGCGGCGCGGGGCTTGGGCGCGAAGGTCATCGACCGCTGTAACCTGACCATCCTGTCCGAGCCGGGGTTCGAGGACCTGTCTGAGTTCCTGGCCGAGCAGGAGGTGGAGGTGGTCGCCTCGTTGCCCTGCTACCTGGAGGACAACGTGGAGCGCCAGCGGGGCCGGGGAGTCTATGCCCGCAGCATCGCGGGGCTGAAGCGACTGAACGCCCTCGGCTTCGGCCAGCCCGGGAGCGGGCTGGCCCTGCACCTGGTCTACAACCCCGGGGGTCCCAGCCTGCCGCCGGAGCAGGCTGGCCTGGAGGCGGCCTATAAGCGGGAGCTCGCCGAGCGCCATGGCATCGTCTTCAACCGGCTCTTGACCCTGACCAACATGCCCATCCTGCGCTTCGGCAGCACCCTGGTCTCCAAGGGTCAGTTCGGCGACTACATGGGCCTGCTCAAGGACAACTTCTGCCCGGGCAACCTGGACCAGGTCATGTGCCGAGACCTGATCAGCGTGGACTGGCAGGGTCACCTCTACGACTGCGATTTCAACCAGCAGCTCGGCTTGCCCCTAGGACCGTCGGCGTCCCGCCGGCCCGGGGGGCCGACGAGCCCGAGGCGCCATCTCTCCGACCTCCTGACCGAGGACTTCAGTGGCGCATCCATCGCGGTGGCCGATCATTGCTACGGCTGCGCGGCGGGGCAGGGGAGTAGCTGCGGCGGGGCCCTGAATGAAACACAGACGGAGCGTGCGGCATGAAAAGGCTTGTCCTGCTGGCCCTCATCGCCGCCCTGGTTGGGGCATTCTTCGCCCTCGACCTGGGCCGCTTCCTGACCCTGGACGCCCTCAAGACCGGCCAGGCGACCTTCGCCGTCTGGTACGACGCCTCCCCCTGGCTGGTGGCGGGCGCCTACTTCCTCATCTATGTCGCCGTCACTGCACTCTCCCTACCCGGGGCGGCGGTCATGACGCTCGCGGGCGGGGCCCTCTTCGGGCTTGGCATCGGTACCCTGCTGGTCTCCTTCGCCTCCAGCATCGGCGCGACCCTGGCCTTCCTGGTCGCGCGCTTCCTGCTCCGCGACTGGGTCCAGCAGCGCTACGGCGAGCGCCTCAAAGCGATCAACCAGGGGATGGAGAAGGACGGCGCATTCTATCTCTTTACCCTGCGTCTGGTACCGGTCTTTCCCTTCTTCCTCATCAACCTGCTGATGGCGCTCACCCCCATCAAGACGCGCGCCTTCTACTGGGTGAGCCAGGTGGGAATGCTCGCCGGGACCCTAGTCTACGTGAACGCCGGGACCCAGCTCGCCCGGTTGGAGAGCCTCGCCGGGATACTCTCGCCGGGGCTGCTCGCGTCTTTTGCCCTGCTGGGGGTCTTTCCGCTCCTGGCCAAGCGGTTGGTGGCCTGGGCCCAGGCACGCAAGGTCTACGCGGGCTGGAAGCGGCCCCGGCGCTTCGACCGCAACCTGGTGGTGATCGGCGCCGGCTCCGGGGGGCTCGTCACCGCCTACATCGCCGCCGCGGTGAAGGCCAAGGTGACCCTGATCGAGAAGCACCGGATGGGAGGCGACTGCCTCAACACCGGCTGCGTCCCTTCAAAGGCTCTGATCCGTACCGCCAAGCTCCTGGCCCAGATCCGCCGGGCGCCAGAGCTGGGGATCCGCTCGGCCGAGGCGCGGCTCGACTTCGCCGAGGTCATGGAGCGGGTCCAGCGGGTGGTGGCCACCGTCGAGCCCCACGACTCCGCGGAGCGCTACCAGGGCCTGGGTGTGGACGTCATCCAGGGCAGCGCGCGCATCGTCTCGCCCTGGGAGGTGGAGGTGACCGGAGCGGACGGTGCGCTCCAGCGGCTCTCCGCCCGCTCCATCGTCATCGCCGCGGGCGCCCGGCCCTTCGTCCCCCCCATCCCGGGGATCGAGGAAGTCGGCTATCTCACCTCCGACACCCTGTGGGACCTGCGGGAGCTGCCCCGGCGCCTGGTGGTGCTGGGCGGCGGACCCATCGGGGCTGAACTGGCCCAGGCCTTCGCCCGGCTGGGCTCCCAAGTCACCCAGGTGGAGCAGCTCCCGCGCATCCTGATCCGCGAGGATCCGGAGGTCTCCGCGCTCATCGCCGAGCGTTTCCGTGCCGAGGGCATTGAGGTCCTCACCGAGCACAAGGCCAAGCATTTCCTGGTCGAGGGCGGCGAGAAGGTCCTGATCGCCGAGCATGGCGGGGGCGACAGGCGTATCCCCTTCGACGCCGTGCTGGTGGCGGTGGGCCGGGTGGCCAACCTGACGGGCTACGGCCTGGAGGAGCTGGGTCTGGCCGGTGGGCGCGTGGTGGAGACCAACGAATTCCTCGCGACCCGCTACCCCAACATCTACGCGGTGGGAGACGTGACCGGACCCTACCAGTTCACCCACACCGCCTCCCACCAGGCCTGGTATGCGGCGGTGAATGCCCTGTTCGGCGGCCTCAGGCGCTTCAAGGCCGACTACCGGGTCATCCCCTGGGTCACCTTCACCAGCCCGGAGGTGGCCCGGGTGGGGCTCTCCGAAGAGGAGGCGAAGGCCCAGG
Source organism: Chromatiaceae bacterium (assembly GCA_041753195.1). Taxonomy (GTDB): domain Bacteria; phylum Pseudomonadota; class Gammaproteobacteria; order Chromatiales; family Chromatiaceae; genus Thiodictyon. Next base: position 1,440 of record JBGSUY010000433.1, on the reverse strand, counting down.
GCATCGCCTATGAGGTCACCCGCTATGACCTCGACGACCTGGACCGGGCCATCGCCGACGGCGACGCCCACGGCTTCATCGAGGTCATCACACCGAAGGGCAAGGACCGCATCCTGGGGGCCACCCTGGTCGGCGAGCACGCCGGGGAGCAGCTCGCCGAATTCACCCTGGCCATGCGCCACGGTCTGGGGCTCAACAAGATCCTCGCCACCATCCACCCCTATCCCACCTGGAGCGAGGCGGCAAAGTACACCGCCGGGGCCTGGAAGCGGGCCCATGCCCCCCAGACCCTGCTCGCCATCCTGGAGTGCTTCCATGCCTGGCGGCGGAGAGGGGCCATCCCGCAACGAGTGGGCCCGGCACCGGCGTCTCGGATCCTCGCCCGGCCGCGTGACCGAGGGCAGGAGGGTTAGGGATGAACAGGCTGATGTCGGTCATGTTCTCCGCGTTTCTGGTCGCGGCCGTCGCGCCGGCCCTGGCGCTCGATCACGGCGTCTGGGATGGGCTGCTGAAGCTCCACGTGCAGCCTATCCGGGACGGCGTGGCCACCCAGGTGGACTACGCCGCCATGGCCCGGGAGCGGGCGGTCCTCAAGGGCTATCTGGACGGGCTGGCCGCGGTATCCGAGGCCGACTTCCGGCGCTGGCCCAGGGACGAGCGCCTGGCCTTCCTGATCAATGCCTACAACGCCTGGACCGTGGAGCTGGTGCTCACTCGCTGGCCCGAGCTCGAGTCCATCAAGGACCTGGGTACCCTGCTGGCGAGCCCCTGGAAGCGGCGCTTCATCCCGCTGCTCGGCGAGACCCGTTCGTTGGACGACATCGAGCACGGGATGATCCGGGCCAAGGGCGCCTACGACGAGCCGCGCATCCACTTTGCCGTGAACTGCGCGAGCATCGGCTGCCCTGCCTTGCGCCCGGAGGCTTACACCGCCGCGCGGCTCGATACCCAGCTCGGGGACGCGACCCGGCGCTTCCTCGCCGATCGGACGCGCAATCGCCTGAAGAACGGGCGCCTCGAGGTCTCCAGCCTGTTCAAGTGGTACGGGAAGGACTTCAACCGCCTGGGAGGGTTGCGCGCCTTCCTGGCCGATCAGGGCGAGGCCCTGACCCTGACTGAAGCGCAGCGGCAGGCCTTGCGCGACGGGTCCCTCAAGGTGGTCTTTCTCGACTACGACTGGTCCTTGAACGGATTGCGATGAGCGCCATCCCGGCTGCCGGGCGGGCTGGGGCTGGAGACCGAGCACCCATCTGGAGGAGACCCGCTCATGATCGACTGGACCCTCGGGCCCGTCCTCCTCGGCGCCCTCTGGCTCGCCTGGAGCAATGGGGCCAACGACAATTTCAAGGGCGTGGCCACCATCTACGGCAGCGGCGTCCTGGGCTACCGGGCCGCGCTCGCCTGGGCGACGCTGGCCACCCTGGCCGGCAGCCTGGCGTC
>JBGSUY010000432.1:0-1539 GCA_041753195.1 Chromatiaceae bacterium | reverse complement strand
GTCGCCCGCGAGCTCCCATCGCGCCGAGGGCGGCGCTCCGACGCGCTGGGCCCAACCACCGGTGAGCGCCCTCCCCGACCCACCTGTGATCCCGATCACAGATCCGAACAGAACGGCCGTCCACCCCGGCAGATCGGATGGTCCCAGCCGCCCGATTCCGTGGTCTAATGCCCCGGCGTTCACCCCTTGAACGAAAGCGCCTGCCCACCCGGCGCCGGCCCCGACAAGCAGCTGGCCTCCCCGATACCTGTCACTGTCACGGTAGGGCGGTAGCGTGCCCGAGACCCCATCCGACCCCGCCCCCCCTTGAACGACGAGTGAACGACGACGTCCACTACCGCCTGCTCAAGCTCCTCGCCGAGCGACCGGAGGTGAGCCAGCGCGACCTCGCCCGGGCCCTCGGGGTCAGCCTCGGCAAGATCAACTACTGCGTCAAGGCCCTGCTGGACCAGGGCTGGGTCAAGGCCAGCAACTTCAGGAACAGCAACAACAAGCTCGCCTACGCCTACCTGCTCACCCCCAGCGGCATCGACGCCAAGGCCCGCATCACCGCCGACTTCCTCAAGCGCAAGCTCGCCGAGTACCAGACCCTGAAGGCCGAGATCGCCCGCTTGCAGGCCGAGACCACCACCCCCGAGCAGCCCGCAGGATGCGGTGAGGAACCAACCGCAGCGTTCGCGTCAGTGGGAGGCCCGCTCCGCGGGGCGACCGAGTGCGATCCAACGCGTGACTGAGCCCCCGAGCGACGACTACGACTCCCCTTGGAAGGAGGCCCTGGAGCGCTACCTGCCGGACTTCCTCGCCCTGCTGTTTCCGCAGGCCCACGCCGGGATCGACTGGTCCCAGGGCTATGAATTCCTCGACAAGCAGTCGGTAGGGTGGATAAGCGCAGCGCATCCACCAACTCCAGCTTCGGCTGGCGCCGGTGGGGCTGTGAGGTCGGGATCCGCTTTCCCCGCGTCAAGCTGCGGGACTACCGCCCCCGCTGGGCGGAGCTGGAGACCTCGGCCAACCCCTTCGCGGTGGTCATCCAGGCGCACCTCAAGACCCAGGAGACGCGCCGGCTCCCCGGCGGAGCGCTACCGTGCCAAGCTTGCCCTGGCCAAGAGCCTCTACCGGCGCGGCTGGGGCCGCGACGACATCCTGGAGCTGCTTCGCTTCATCGACTGGATGCTGCGCCTGCCCGAGGATCTGGAGGAGCAACTCTGGTCAGAGATTCAAACCTACGAAACGGTGGAGCACATGCCTTACGTCACCAGCGTCGAGCGGATCGGCATCCGCAAAGGAATCCAGCAGGGACTACAGCGAGAACGCCTGCTCCTGCTTCGTTTAGTGGACAAACGCTTTGGCCCTGAAGTGGCGGAGCAAAGCGCCCCCCAGCTCGATCAGATCGACAATGCCCAGGTACTCGAAGACCTGGCCGAGGCCCTCCTCGACAGCACCGACGGAGCCGCCTGGCTGCAGGCCCTGACCAAAACCGCGGGCTGACCACCACCCAACCCACAAACCGTAGGAGCGGCGCCCTCGCCGCGACGCGCC
>JBGSUY010000431.1:0-3015 GCA_041753195.1 Chromatiaceae bacterium | reverse complement strand
GGCCGCCGCTGACCTCAACGGCAGGATGCCGTAGGAGCGCCGCCCCGGCACGATGGGTCGGCGCCGAGCGGCGCCGCCCCTTACCCCAATCCAGATCCAAGCGAACGAGATCGACCCCATGATCAAGACCGCATCCCTGTTTAGCGCGCTAACCGTGGCCCTCCTGCTCTGCGATCCACTGACCGCCGAAGAAGCCGCGCCCGCGACTCCGGAGCCCTCCTCCGATTCCGCCGGAGCGGCGGCTGCTGCGGTAACGGATGCTCCGGCCGCCGACGCCGATAATGAGGTCGAGGAAGCAGCCGTACCTCCGATGCGCTTCGAGACCCCGGACGCCGCCGCCATGGCCCTGATCGAGGCGGCGGCGGATGAAGGTCGCGATGCCCTCTTCGGGGTGCTGGGCTCCGACCTGGAGGAGCTCGTCTCCGGCGACCCGGTGTCGGATGCCGCGGACCGGCAGCGCTTCGTGGAGCTCGCCCAACAGGAGGCCGACCTCGAGGATGAGACCGAGGACAGCGCCATCCTGGTGGTGGGCCCGGAGGACTGGCCCTTCCCCATCCCGCTCGCGAAGGACGACCAGGGTTGGTACTTCGACACCCAGGCCGGGATCGAGGAGATCCTGGACCGGCGCATCGGCCTCAATGAGCTGCACGCCATCGCGACCGCCCGTGCCTTCGTCGACGCCGAGTTGGAATACGCCGCCGCAGACCCGGACGGGGACGGAGTGCGTGCCTACGCGGGGCGCCTGTGGAGCAGCGAGGGCAAGAAGGACGGGCTCTATTGGCCAACCAAGGAGGGCGAGCCCGAGAGCCCCATGGGCCCCCTGGTGGCCGACGCGGTGGAGGAGGGCTATCAGGTCCGCGAGGAAGGGGAGGGCCCGCGCCCCTATCACGGCTATTACTTCAGGATCCTTACCGCCCAGGGACCCAAGGCACCGGGCGGGGCCAAGAGCTACCTGAAGGGCGGCCGCCTAACCGAGGGCTTCGGCCTGCTTGCCTGGCCAGCGACCTACGGCAACTCCGGCATCATGAGCTTCCAGGTCAACCAGCGGGGGATGGTCTACCAGGCGGATCTGGGTGAGGACACGGCGGCAGCGGTTGCGGCCATCGACGCCTACAACCCCGATGATGATTGGGAGCCCGTGGTCGATTGAGCCTGAAGACGGCAGGTCACCGCATCAGGACAGAAAGCAATGGTCGCCGCGACCGCGGTGCCGAGGGTGCCTCGGGACAGCCGACATCCTGTCGGCCAGCCGTCCCAGTCAGATCATTGAGGCGAGATGTGCCCTCAGTCCCCGCTCGCTGACCAGAGTGATGTCGTACATGCTGCTCAAGCCGGAGGCTTGATCCTCTGGCAACCCGGCCACGCAGAGCACGAACTGTGCTTTGGAGAGTCCCAGCCGCTTACGTAGACCGCTGTACTTCGAGATCAATGGCCTGAACTCGCCGGTCTTGCATTCGATGCATACGGGACGCTCGGCGTTGACGAGCCAGAACAGATCCAACTCGTGCAGGTCCTCGTTGGGGAAGACGACCGACAGGTTGCGCGCGCAGGAAAAGGCGACACTGGTTTCTTTCGACAGGGCCAAAATCTCCATCAAGACAAACCATTCCAGCCATGCGCCGGCGAAGAAGTCCCGGATCTGGGGCGAGCCTTGTAGCGTCAGACGCAGATTGCGCTCTGCCTTCTGGTGAGTGAATCGCCCGAGGAAGGAGAGCTCGTAGAGCTTCCGGCAAAAGGCCGCAATCGCCTGGGCATCCTTCTGGCTACGCTTGGTTAGGGGCAGGTTGAGCTGGGTGAAGCCGCGGGTCTGGGCATAGCGGATCTGGTCGAGCAAGGGTTTGTAGAGGTCCAGATCCCGACCGAGCTCCAGCGCGACCTCGTCGAAGAAGCCGCTGGTGTCGATGGCCCTGGGATCGACCTTGACCGAAATCTTCTTGGCGTCGAACCAGTCTTGGATGGGGCGGTGCTGAGCGTCCGTGGACAGGAGACTGGTGTTGTGGAGGTCGATACCCTCAAGGCGCGTATCTGGAACGGGAGTTGTCGCCGGGGCATCCTGATTGTCGAGCTCCGCCTGAACTCCCTTGTAGGCGGTGCGTAGGGCGAAGTACTTCTCCAGCACTTTGCGAATGAAAACGGTCGTGTCATAGACCGGGTTGGACCGGGCGCACTGGGGGCATGGGATGCTGGAGCCGATGGGATCGTCGGCGGTCTCGGTCAGGTAGCCGCAGGAGTTACATCGATAGATTCCCATCGCAACGCTCTGATCCAGTTGGATTGAAGTGCCCAAATCGTCAGGCCTTCCGCGCTGAGAGTATACCCGGGGGCCAGCACTCCCGTGCAGGACCGGTCTGTACGATGGGAACGTGGTCACACTGGCGGACTCAAGGGCCCCCATGCCTAGCCGCCGTCGGAATGCCCCCCCTGCTCGGGGGTGGCGAAGTGCTGGCGCAGCGCCGTCCATTCCAGGAGCCGGCGCTGGACCTGGCCGTTGACGGTCCCCTCCGGATAGATGCCCAGGGCGTCCGGGCGGCCGGCGGGGAGGCCCGTGAGGATCTCCATGGCCTCGTCCGCGTGGCGCACCGCGTAGACATGGAAGCGTCCCGCCGCGGCGGCATCCACCAGGTCCGGCCGCAGCATCAGGTCCTTCTGGTTGGCCTCCGGGATCACCACCCCCTGGGTGCCGTCCAGGCCTCGGGCCCGGCAGATCTCGAAGAAGCCCTCCACCTTCTGGTTCACCCCACCGATGGCCTGGACCTGGCCGTGCTGGTTGATGGAGCCGGTGACGGCGATGCCCTGGTGGATGGGCACGTCGCCGATGGCCGAGAGCAGGGCGCAGAGCTCCGCCACCGAGGCGCTGTCGCCCTCGATCTGGCCGTAGGTCTGCTCGAAGACCAGGCTGGCGGCGAGCGACAGGGGCTGGTGGCGGGCATAGCGGTTGGCGAGATAGGAGGCGAGGATCAGCACCCCCTTGGAATGGATGTCGCCCCCCTGGTTGGCCTCCCGCTCGATGTCGAT
>JBGSUY010000430.1:0-4178 GCA_041753195.1 Chromatiaceae bacterium | reverse complement strand
TCCTGGTGAAGTGGGTGCCCCCGGGGACGGGACGCGGCGGGCTGCTCCTGGCGGTCGATGCCCAGCCGGACAACTCGGTGACCCGCAAGCGCTTCTGGGAGGGCACCTTCCTGTTCGCCGAAACCCCCAGCGCCGGCGCCGGCTTCAAGACCCACCCCCCCCAGGTGGCCACCCGCTCGGGGGTACGCCCCGTGCCCAACGACGCCCTGGACGGACGCTCGGGCCTTCCCCCGTTCTCCGCCGAGCAGTCCTGGCTCTCCCCCGAGGACTTCTACGCACGCATGGAGCGCCTCATCAACCCCCGCGGACTCGACCCCGAGACCGCCTACGGGGCCACCCTCGAGGCCCTGGTGGAGCAGCTCGAGACCCGGATCACCTCGGTGGACAACGGCGAGGCCTACGTGCGAGCCAACCCCAAGGCCGTGATCCCCATGCCCCAGGGCCCGGCCATCTTCGAGACCACGGGTCCCTGGGAGGACTATGCCACCCCCTCCCGGGACATGCGCCTGCTGATCGCCCTGCACGTGCTCGAGCAGCTCCCCGAGCGCATCCGGCGCTTCCCGGAGCTCTATCTGCTCGGGGGCGCGGGCCCCGCGAGGGCCGCGGTGCGCATCGAGCGGCTCCATGAGCGCCAGCTCCAGACCCAGACCCAGACCTATACGCGCAGCGACGGGAGCTCCTGGCGCCTGAGCCTCGCGGAGATCTACGAGCGACGCCCGGGACTCGAGGTAGGCTACAACCCAAACGACTGCGTGGAGCGACGCTGGGGCGCCACACCAGAGGCACCTGACCACGCGACCTGCCGCCGTCGGGCCCCCGCCGACCAGCGGGCGCGCATGGAGGAGTACCGACCCTGGTTCCACGAGCGTCGCCGCCCACCCCGCTAGGGAGTGCCTCTTTACCAGCCGAGCGTTACGCAACCTCCTGGGACCGCGGGCGTCCCGCCCGCTTGCGGGCCAGAGGCCCGCGGTCCCAGCATCGCTGTACATCGCGTTTTTTTTGGCTCATCGCTAGGCAGGACCATCGCGACGATGCCCAACCCGATCCCTCCCGGGGTCGGGAGCCGTACCCCAAGGAGTAGCCCTCATGTTTATCTCCCCCACCGTCCGGATCTGGGTCAGGTACCTGGCGCTCCTCGGGATCTGCCTCGCCCTCATGTCCTGCGCCACCCCACCCGAGGCACCTCCAACGGCGACCTGGTCCGGACGCCCCTTTGGTTCGGCCCCAGCCCCCAACCCCGCCCTGAAAAAGGCCATGATCTCGCGCGCGACCCGAGAGTGGGAGTTTTTCGGCCGCCAGACCGTGGTCTTCCAGGGGAGCGAGGAGAGCATCCCCCACGTCGGCGCGTGGGAGGACGACGACGCCCGCTATAGCGGACGGGTCAATGCCTATTGGCAGGCGGTCGGCAAACCGGGACTCGACGGCATGGACTGCCAGCAGCCCTGGTCCGCCGCCTTCGTGAGCTGGATCATGCAGGGCACCGGGGTGCCGGCGAGCCAGTTCCCGAGGGCACCCGCCCACTGGATCTATCTCGCCAGCCTGATCGACCAGGCCCCCTATCCCGGACGCTGGTTCGTGCCCCGGCGGGTGGCGGACTACAGCCCCAACCCGGGGGACCTGGTCTGCGCCTCCCGGGCGGGCTCGCGTCCCCAGATGAGCGCCGGCTACACCAGCGCCGGGGGGGTCAATGGGGTCAAGGCCCACTGCGACCTGGTGGTCGAGAAGAACGGCAACACCCTGGAGGTGATCGGCGGCAACGTCCGCAACTCCGTCTCCCGCAGCACCCTGGAGCTGGACGGCCAGGGCCGCCTGCAGTCCGTCCCGCGGCGCCCCTGGTTCCTCGTCCTGGAGAACCGGTTGTAGCCGCGGACCGGCGTCGTGCCTACCCGTGTTTGGGGGAACCGCTATCGCGTTCCGCCCTACGCAGACTGGTGTGGGACGGGCTGCGCCCGCCGGGGACGCGACGTTGTTGCCTCACCCGGCGTTCACTATGCTTGGCGGGCGGGCCACCGGATCCGCAAGCTGGAGATAAGGAACGATGCAACCCCAATCGACCACCACCTTCCTCTCCGTCGACGAGTACCTCGCGGGGGAGCTGGAGAGCCAAGTCCGCCATGAGTACGTGGGCGGCGAGGCGTATGCGATGGTTGGGGCGAGCGACCGGCATGGATTGATCACCCTCAACCTCGCGGGCCTCTTGTCGCAGCGTCTGCCCGAACGCTGCCAGGTGTTCTCATCAGACATGAAGGTCCGCATCCAGACGGCCGAACGGGACATCTTCTACTACCCGGACGTCCTCGTCTCCTGCGACCCCCGCGACCGCGAGCCCTACTTTCGGCAATACCCCCGCCTCGTCGCCGAGGTCCTCTCGCCCCATACGGCGCGCCTGGACCGCTTCGAGAAGTTCCTGTTCTACAGGCAGCTGGACAGCCTGCAGGAGTACCTCCTGGTGTCCCAGGACTACCGCCAGGTCGAGGTCTTCCGCCGCTGCGACCAATGGCGAGGCGACCCCTACACCTCGGGCGGGGTCCCCCTTCGTTCAATCGACCTCGCTGTCACCATCGACGATCTCTACCGGCGTACCGATCGCTAACCCTACTCCCGTTCGGTAAAGGAGAGACGGTTGCGCGACCAGCGCTTTCCGCTGCCGCCCCTCGATCGCATCGCTCTCGGCATCTGACACCTCCCCGCTCCCGCGACCCTTGAGCCAAGCCCGCCGACCAACATGGAGGAAAGCCCAATTGTCCTCCCCTGCGCCTTGCCTTCAGGAACCGGCCGCGGGGCTTGATGCTGAAACGCGTGCGTCGGCCCTATGAGCCGCGGATTGCACAGATCGAAAGCGCGCGCTGCTCGACCGACACCAATGTTCTGATCAGCGCGGCGCCGCTCGCCGACTCCCTCGCAGCCCAGCTCTTCCCGCGCCACTTTTTCATACAAATTCACAATCCTATTACCGATCTGTATAGATCCGGCATGATTCCCCGTCAGCTCCAAGGAACGTTGCACCGCCTGGCGGCTGCCTTCCCGGTCGTCGCGATCACCGGCCCACGCCAATCGGGCAAGACAACCCTGGCGGGCGCTCTTCGCCGACCGGCCCTATGTCAGTCTCGAGGACCCTGGCGAACGCGCCTTCGCGCTGGAAGATCCAAAGGGGTTCTTAGCCCGCTTCGCCCAGGGCGCCGTCTTCGACGAGGCCCAACGCTGGCCGGACCTGTTCTCCTGGCTGCAGGGGATGGTCGACGCCGAGCGGGTCCCCGGCCGCTTCGTGCTCACCGGCTCGCAGCAGTTCGGACTCCTGGCGGGCATCTCCCAGTCGCTCGCGGGCCGGGTGGGCCTCGCGGATCTCCTGCCACTCTCGATCGGCGAGCTGGCCGCCCGTCCCCTGCCCCTTCCCGGGCTCGACGACCTGCTCCTCGCGGGCGGCTATCCCGCCATCCACGCCCATGGGATCGCCCCGGGCGACTGGATGGGCGCTTACGTCTCAACCTACCTGGAACGGGACGTCCGGCAGATCGTCAACATCCAAGACCTCGCCGCCTTCCAGCGCTTCGTCCGCCTTTGTGCGGGACGCACCGGCCAACTCCTGAACCTGAGCGCCCTGGGAGGAGAGGCTGGGGTCACACACGGCACCGCACGCGCCTGGCTTGGTGTGCTGGAGGCCAGCTATCTGATCCACCTCCTGCCGCCCTACCACCGCAACTTCGGAAAGCGCCTCGTCAAGACGCCGAAGCTTTACTTCATCGACGTCGGACTCGCCGCCTGGCTGCTCGGCATCCGCGACCCCCCCACCCTGGCCCTGCACCCCCTGCGGGGCGCGCTCTTCGAGACCCTGATCGTCTCGGAGATCCTCAAGCACCGGCGCAACCTCGGGGTCCCCGCCGACCTCTACTTCTGGCGGGACAACAACGGCCTCGAGGCCGATCTGCTGATCGAGGACGGGGCCAGGCTGCAGCCGGTCGAGATCAAGTCCGGGCAAACCGTCACTTCAGACTACATCCGTGCCGCCCAAAGGGCCGGCCGCATCCCCGGCGAGGAAGGTCGGATACCCTGGCTGGTGTTCGGCGGCGACGAGAGCTACGAGCGCAGCGGGGTGCGGGTGGTCGGCTGGCGGGCGCTGCCGGGCGTCCTGGCAGGCAACTTCCCAATCGTCTGACGACCCGGCGGACCCGGCCAGGCTC
>JBGSUY010000429.1:0-2643 GCA_041753195.1 Chromatiaceae bacterium | reverse complement strand
CCACCGGCACGGCCCGGGCCTTGCCGTCCGTATCGACGACGAGCACGACAGGCTGACCGTCGGTGCCGGTGGCGATGGCCTCCGCCGGCACGGTGATGGCATCCGGTACGCGCAGCAGCGGGACCTCGATGCGGGCGAACTGGCCCGGTGCGAATGGCACCTGCTGCAGCGGTAGAGCGGCCTCGAAGGTGCGGGTACGCAGCCGCCGGTCGATCTCCGGGAAGGCGCGGGTGATGGTGAGCGTAAAGGACTCCTTGGGGAAGGCATCGAAGCGCGCCGCGATCGCGTTTCCCGGCACGAGTGCGAAGACATGCCCCTCGGGCACCTGGAAACGCAGTACCAGGCTGTTCGGATCGAAGAGGTCCACCAATGGGGTGCGCGGCGCCACGTACTTACCGTCGGCCACGTGCACCCGCGCGACGATGCCGGGCCAGGGTGCCTTGAGGACATAATCGGCGGCGGCCTGTTGGGCCTGAGTCAAGCCGGCGCGGGCGCGCTCCAGCTCGGAGCGGGCGCGGTCGAGCTCGTCGGCGGCCAGCACGTTGCGGGTTGCGAGCGAGCTGAAGCGCTCGAAATCGCGCTGCTTGCGATCCAGTTCCTCCTCGGCGGCGGTGACATTGGCCGTCACCGAGGTCTCGCGGCCGATGGCGAGCAGGGTCTCACCGCCCGTCACACGGTCGCCCTCCCGCACCCGGCAGTCCTGGACCGGGCCCTCCGCCGGGGAGGACAGCTCGGCGACGATGGTGGGCTCCACACTGCCGGTCAGCGCTAGGCGCTGTACGAACAGCCCGGGCGCAACGATCTCGACGCTGACCGCGGGTGGCGGCTTCTTCGCCGCGCCGGCCGACACTCCGCGGCCGAGGCCGACCCGATACCGATCAAGCCCGCTCCCAGGACGGCCAGCAACACACTGAATTCTCGGGTCAAGGGTCGATTGGTCATCAGTAGCTCCGTTACGGGGGCCAAGTGAGCGCAGGGTCGGAAAACGAACCGCAATCTGCGCTCGTCAATTGGCAGTCGGATCAAGCTGGCGCCTCCCCTCGGCGCCAGCGGTGGTAGCCCGAGCCGGCCGACTCCAGCACATGGAACAGCACCGGGACGACCAGGAGGGTCAGGAAGGTGCCAGCGATGAGCCCGCCGATGGCCACCAACGCGCGGGGCGACAAGCGCTCGATGCCCACCGTCCACTCCATGGCAATGGGGATCATGCCGACGATGGTGGAGCCGGCGGTCATCAGGATGGGACGGGGGCGCAGCTGCACCGCCTGCAGAATGGCCTCGCGTAGCCCGACCCCTCTCGCCAGGGCCACGTGGATGAAGTCAACCGGCAGGATTCCGTTCTTAACCACGATGCCCGCGAGCAGGATCAGCCCCATGATGGTGGGCATGCAGCCGTGCTTGCCGGCAATCGGCATAACCCAGGCGGCGCCGATCAGGGACAGTGGGAGCGTAGCCATCATCGCCACCGGGCGCAGTAAGGAGCGGAAGGCCACCGCCAGCCACAGGAACAAGAGCGCCACTGCCAGATCGGCGAAGTCGGTGAGGAGGGCATACCCAACAACCCAAAGGGTCCCCGCGATGGGTAAGCCCACCAGCCAAGGGGTGAGAGGGAGCTTTCGGCAGCCGCGGCGCTCGATAGGGTTTCTTGGGTCATGGGGACAGGGCCCGTGCTCTGGATTCGAGATGGAAGGCGTTGGGGGCGGCCACCGGATAGCCGATGGTCCAGGCCTAAGTACAAGGAAGACGACGTCACGTGGAAAAGGACGCAGGTCGGTCGCTCAGAACCCGCCTGCTGGGTTAATTCGAGGCCCAGCCGCCGCCTACCCGAGGGTTCCGTTCACGGGTTCTGGCGGAGCTGTCGGAGGCGGACCGGCTGGCCCTGACCCTGTGTGACATCGAGGGGCAACCGCAGCAGCTCCTGGCCGAGCGTCTTGGGCTCTCGCTCACCCGGGGCCAAGTCCCGGCTCCAGCGTGCCCGCGTGCGCCTGCGTCAAAAACTGGTGACGGCCTGCCAGGTCCGGTTCGATGACAATGGGCAGGTGTGTTGTTTCACCCCACGCTCCCCGCCGCCCTGATCCGCAGGCTCGTCCGCATCCTTTTCGCCCATTGCACGTCTCCGTGAGTGGGCAGGTCCCTCGACTGGGCGCTGCCGCCCGCTAGCTCCAGACCCTGAGGGACTCACTCGGCATGGACATCCAGACGCTCTATCTCGCCGCCACCGTCCTGGTATTTCTGGTGGCCCTGGTCTTTTCCATGCTGGGGCTGGGGGGCGGCATGCTCTATGTGCCGCTCTTCAAATGGTTGGAGCTGCCACTGAAGACGGTGGCCATTCCCTTAAGCCTGCTGCTCAATGGGGTGACCACCCTGTCGGCCTTCCTGCGTTACTGGCGAGAGGGTCTGGTGGACTTCTGCGGCGGTCTGCCGGCGGCCGCTGCGGCGATGATTGCCGCGCCGCTGGGCGCCTGGAGCATGGATTATGTGCCCCGGGATGCACTGCTCATCATCTTCGCCGTCTTCACCGCCCTGGCGGGGGTCTACAGCCTCAAGCAGAGCGGTCACGAGGCGAGCACCCCGCCGCCCCCCGGCAGGCGTCTGGCCATCGGGCTGGGGCTGGGCGCCGGCGAGGGCTTTCTCGGCGGACTG
>JBGSUY010000428.1:0-2530 GCA_041753195.1 Chromatiaceae bacterium | reverse complement strand
TACGAGGGGCGCTTCGTCGGCCTGGATGCGCAGCGGGCCCTGAACGCCCTGCACGTCCTCAGCGCCGGCAGTGTCTGTTTCGCTCGCGCCGTCAACGACGCCCCCAAGATCGCCGCCCTGTTCCTGGGTGCCGCGGCCCTGGGTGGACAGGCGCATTCAGCCTGGGTGATCGTCTTGGTGGCGCTGGTCATGGCGGCCGGCGGTCTGATTCAATCCCGCCGCGTGGCCGAGACCCTGGGCCGGCGTATCACCCCGCTGAACCACGGCCAGGGATTGACGGCCAATCTGGTCACGGCCGCTCTGGTCCTGGGCGCCTCCCACCTGGGCCTGCCGGTCTCCACCACCCATGTCTCCACAAGCGCCATCTTCGGTATCGGCACGCTCAACGGCAGGCGCAATTGGTACACCATCGGCCACATCCTGCTGACCTGGGTCGCCACCCTACCCCTGGGCCTGGCGCTGGGCGCGGGGCTGTATCGGTTGCTCCTGGGCTGGGCGTTATGACCTGAGCCCGGCCCCGGTCGTCCCGATTCGATCTCTCCATCCCCGCGAGGACACCCCCATGCATGACACCGTCAAGGACTACTATGGCCGCCAGCTCCAAGGCACGGCGGATCTGCGCACCAGCGCCTGCTGCGACGCGAGCCAGACCCCGGATTGGCTCAGGCCCCTGCTGGCGCGTATCCACCCCGAGGTGCTGGCGCGCTACTACGGCTGCGGCCTGGTCTGCCCGCCGCTGCTCGCGGGCTGCCGGGTGCTGGATCTCGGCTGCGGCGCGGGGCGGGATTGCTATGCCCTGGCCCAGTTGGTGGGGGAGGGCGGCCAGGTGGTGGGGGTGGACATGACCGAGGAGCAGCTCGCCGTGGCCGAGCGCCACCGGGAGTACCATCGCCGCGCCTTCGGCTTTGGCCGCGACAACGTGGAGCTGCGCCTGGGCTACATCGAGCGGCTCGATGAGCTGGACCTGCCGGATGCCTCCTTCGACTGCGTGGTCTCCAACTGCGTGGTGAACCTCTCGCCGGACAAGGACGCGGTGCTGCGCCAGGTACACCGGCTGCTCAAGCCGGGCGGCGAGCTCTACTTCTCCGACGTGTACGCCGACCGCCGGGTGCCGGCCGCGCTGCGTGAGGACCCGGTCCTATACGGCGAGTGCCTGGGGGGCGCCCTGTACTGGAACGACTTCCTGCGCCTCGCCCGGCGCCAGGGGTTCACCGACCCGCGCTTGGTGGAGGATCGCCCCATCGGCGTCACCGACCCGGACCTGGCGGAACGCACCCAGGGCATCGGCTTCTATTCCGCCACCTACCGCCTCTTCAAGTTGGAGGGGCTTGAGGACGCCTGCGAGGACTTCGGCCAGGCGGTGGTCTAGCGAGGCGGCATCGCCGGGCACGAGCGGCGGCTCGTCCTCGATAAGCACCACGCCATCGAGGCCGGACGGGTCTTCCCGGTGTGCGGCAACACCTGGCGCATGCTGCACGAGACGCGCTTTGCGCCCCACTTCGACTTCATCGGCGACCGCAGCCGCCACTACGGGATCTTCGCCGGCTGCGGCGGGGGCCTGCCGTTCGACAGCGGCACTCCCAAGAGCGGTTCGACCTGCTGCTGAGACACCGTCGACATCGACGATAAGCAGCGCCTGTTGTTGCTCGCTCGAAAACCACCGTTTTTAAGAGGCTGTCTCGGAGTCCCCGGGGCTCTGATCAGATCCTGGGAGCGCAAGCCCAGCATCCGATTACCAGCAGGCGCGCGGCGTTCTGATTGGCGCCTGGTCACAAACCAAGCTCACTGTGCGAGCCGAGGCGCACAAGCTGCAGCACCTCGTCATCCGGCTTGCGGTAGATCAACAGCAGGTCGGGCTTGATGTGACAGTCTCGGTGGTCCTTCCAGTCGCCGGTCAGGGCGTGGTCGCGGTGACGTGGCTCCAACGGGTGATCACAAGCCAGCGCCGTGACAACCGGCATGAGCTCCGCATCGAGTGTGGCGCGATGCTGCCCCTTAGCTTCCCGCTTGTAGTCGCGCCGGAACTGGCCGGTGTGCTCAATCCTCCGCATGCAGGTCCGCCATGAGCGCCTCGACGTCATCGAAGCGCTTGAGGTTGCCGGATCGGGCCTCGCGCATGGCCGCGATGGTGGTTTCGTTGGGCACCAAGGGCTCGAAGGGCAGAGCCTTGTCGTGGGCAACGCGGGTCAACAGGATGCGGAAGGCATCGGACACGGTGAGGCCCATCGCCGCCAGGACAGCGGAGGCCTCCTCCTTGATGTGCTCATCGATGCGAGCACGGACAACGGCATTCGCGGGCATGGCTCGATCCTCCAACTAAGCAGGCCACATTGTAGCCCAACGGTGATGAGATGGCGTTGGGGATATACCAGGTCCACAGCTGCACCGAGTCGTCGCTGGTGAGGTTGGAGCGCAGCAGGTAGCGGCCCTCACGCCGGCGGACCTGGCGCAGTTTCTTGCGGTTGAGGGTAAAGGTGAAGGTCGCGGCGGTGACCGGTTCATCGGGTGCTGGTACCTGGATATGTACCAA
>JBGSUY010000427.1:0-6911 GCA_041753195.1 Chromatiaceae bacterium | reverse complement strand
GGCCCACGTGGTAGTCGGTCAATCGCACCGAGACGCGATACAACCGATCCAAATGGGGCGTTTTGAGCACGGGGTTGCCGTGACAACTCAAATCACCGTATCCCTGATCGTCGGTAATGACAAGAACGACGTTGGGCTTTTCCGCAGCCCGGATCGGCCGAACCGCACAGGCGGCGATCGCTGCGAGAATCAGTGCTTGGAGCAGGGCGGTCTTCATCGATGCCTCTCTGTCTTGGAATCGGCGAGAGAATAACTCAAACTGCAAGTGCGGCAGCCCGGGAAATGGGACTGGCTCCGTCGCAAATGGAGGTTTTCCGCGAGGTTGGAGGTTGCCGCGACGGTGCCTGTCCCCTTTCCCGGGCGGACCAACTCGATGGCCCGTTGAAAAGGGGACAGGCACCGAGCGGCAGAAAGGCGGGGTCGATGCGGCGGCGCAGCTCCGCCATCAGGGCGGTTGCATCCAGGCCCGGGGCCACGGCCACCGCCGCGAGCCGCGCGACCCTATCCGCGCTCTGCCCGTGCGGCACGAAAAAGACGCCGTCGACCACCCCGGGTACCCCGCCAAGGATCTGGTTGAGATAGGCCAGGCTGCTGCGCTTGCCGGCGATGTTGACCAGGTCCGCGGTGCGTCCCCGTAGCAGGAAGCGGTCCTCGCCCCTGGGCTCGATGAGGTCCGCCAGGGGCACCCGCCCCTCCACGTGGCCCCCCGCCGCCCAGGTCTGGTCCTCCTCCATCTCCAGCCGGATGCCGGGGTAGAGCTGCCACTCGGGCCCTTGGGTCGGGAAGCGGGTCGCGATCTGCCCCGCCTCGGTGCAGCCGTAGATCTCGAGGATCCGGGTCCGAAGGCTGGTCTCGGCGCTCCTGGCCAGGGTCTCGGGGAGGGGGGCGGTGGCGGATACGACCAGCTCCAGCTCAGGGGGCTCCAGACCCGAGGCCACCAGGGCACGCAGGTGGACCGGGGTGGTGACCAGGACCCGCGGCTCGGGCAGCGAGGTCAGGGCAGCCCAGACGTCGGCCGGGTAGAAGGGGCGCCGTGCCGACAGGGCGCTGCCACTCTGCAGGGGGAGCAGGACCGCGGTCTCGAGACCGTACATGTGCTGGGAGGGCACCGTGGCGACGATCCCGTAGGGACCTCCCTCGGCGAGTCCAAGTCGAGCGGCCTCCGCCCTGACGTTGCGCACTAGGGGGCCCCAATGCTTGGCATGGGGCACGGGGGTGCCGGTCGAGCCCGAGGTGAACACGTAGACGACCAACTGGTCGGGCTCGATCGCCGGGACCTCGGCCGGGCCCCCCACCGATTCGGTGGCCTCGGGGTAGTGCAGCATGGGGAGTGGCCCGACACAGGGATCCTCATCGACCAGGCAGACGCTGTCTGGCGCGAACGCGGCCAGTTGGCGCAGGACCTCCGGGGTCGCCGTGGGAGGCAGGAGGTTGACGCGCCCGGAGAGCAGGGATGCGGCCAGGACCACGGCGAAGCGGTAGCGATCCTGGCACAGGTTGAGCACGTGGCGTCGTCCATCCGGCAGGGCCCTGGCGACACGACGCGCGTCCGCGAGGAACTGGCGCGCCGGGACGGCCACCCCGTCGCGGTAGGCGACGATGGCATCGGGCGAGGCGTGACTGATCAGCGGGAGGGGCTGCACCGGATGCGACGGCTCAGGCGCTATCCAAGGACCCGGGTCGCGGCGGCTCCCCCTCGGGGTCCATGGAGCGGGATTGGGCCCTCGGGCCAAGCTCCCGCCCCGCGCCCGGCGATCCTGGTCCATATCTCCAATAGGCGCGGATCGCCTCCAGGGGTCCCGACCGTTGCTCAGGCGGGAGCACCCAGAACCGGGCGGCGTACTCGCCAAGGAACATCAGCAGGACCAGAGGCGCGGTCAGCAGGTTGGCGAAGACCGACCAGGTCTCGATCGGCGCGAGCCAGAAGAGCAGGGCCGAGGTCGCCGCCATGAGCCCGAAGAAGAGGGTCCAGGCCATGGTGACGCGGCGCGTGTAGGCGGCCACCTGCGGGGGCAAGGGGCCGCGGACCTGGGTCGCCAGGCGGCTGCACAGGGGGTGTCGGCCGGGTCTTAGGGACAGGCCCATGTACAGCATCAGGAGGCAATTGACCGCCAGGTGCTGGCCGAAGTAGATCCAGTCCGGGTGCCTTCGGATCGCCGGCCAGAAGTGACCCAGGGTGGTCAGCAGGGCCAGCCACAGGACCAGCGGGGCCGCCGGTCGGCGCGCGCGCCAGGCCAGCCATAGCAGCAGGATGGCCAGGGGCGCCGTGGCCCAGAGGGCGCCCCAGAGGTCGGCGTCGGAGGAGACGGCGATGTGGTGGGCGAGGAGCTGGTAGCCGACGAACAAGGTGATGATGCCCGCGAGGACGGCGATCCGCGCCAGTACAGGTCGCGGTGGCATGCTCACTGGGTGCGGTGCTGGGCGATGTGCTCGGTCAGGGTTCGCAGGGATTGGAAGATACGCGCATTGTCCTGGTCGTCGGCTCGGAGCTGAAATCCGTACTGCTTGGAGACCACCAGGGCCAGCTCAAGGATGTCGATGGAATCCAGACCCAATCCCTCCTTGTAGAGGGGCTCGTCGGCGGCGATGGCCCCCGGCGCCAGATCCAGGTTCAGGGTGGAAACCATCAGCTCCGTCACCTCGGACTGCAGGGCACCGAGGTCGGGGGCCGCAAGCCCAGGCGCGGATGCGGTGAGGTCGGGCATGGGACTTCAGATCGGGGGTAAATCCAGGCTCGCTCAAGGATTTCGGCGGCTCCGGGAGGCCCCATTCTAGTGGCTCGGAGCGCGGCGATTCAATTGCGACGCGGCCCCGGGTGGGTGACCCACAATCCCCCGATGGACGCCGCCGGGACATGGGGGCAGTGACCGAGGCTTGCGGGCAGCCCACTCGGGCCCAGATTGCGCCCCTGCCCAGGGGCCGCCAACCGCCGGACTTGGCCGGAGGCAACAGGTGCCGATCCGTCCGCGGCAGCGAGACAGCCACGCCAAACGGCCAGACCAAACGGCGTTTGCCGCAAGGTCGCCAAGAATATTAGAATTCCTTAAATTTTTAAAGCCAGACCCGGGTCGCCTCCATGCAGGATCCTATCACCCACTCGGACGCCAGCGTCGGCCGGGTCGAGGTCAAAGAGACCACCTGCTACATGTGCGCCTGCCGTTGTGGTATCCGGGTGCACCTGCGGGATGGCGAGGTGCGCTATATCGAGGGCAACCCCAATCACCCCTTGAATCAAGGAGTCATCTGCGCCAAGGGCTCCTCCGGGATCATGAAGCAGTACTCCCCCGGGCGTCTGACCAAGCCGTTGCGGCGCAAGGCCGGGGCCGAGCGGGGGCAGTCCCAATTCGAAGAGATCCCCTGGGACGAGGCCTTTGGGTTGCTGACGGAGCGGCTGGCGCGCATCCGCTCGGAGGACCCCAAGCGCTTCGCGCTGTTCACCGGGCGGGACCAGATGCAGGCCCTGACCGGGCTCTTCGCCAAACAGTTCGGCACCCCCAACTATGCCGCCCACGGGGGCTTCTGCTCGGTCAACATGGCCGCCGGGCTGATCTACACCATCGGCGGCTCCTTCTGGGAGTTCGGTGGACCGGATCTGGACCGCGCCAAGCTATTCGTGATGATCGGCACCGCCGAGGACCACCACTCCAATCCGCTCAAGATCGCCATCTCGAAATTCAAGCGCCGGGGCGGTCGCTTCGTCTCCATCAACCCCATCCGCACCGGTTACTCCGCCGTCGCCGACGAGTGGGTGCCCATCAAGCCGGGCACCGACGGGGCCCTGCTACTCGCCATCATCCACGAGATCCTCAAGCTCGGGCTCTACGACCGGGACTTCCTGATCCAGTACACCAACGCCGCCGAGCTGGTGGTGGACGATCCGAGCCGGGTGGACCATGGGCTCTTCCACCGGTTCGAGATGCACGTGGAGGAGGGCTGCTTCGACCCCGAGAACAAGCTCTGGTGGGACCGGGAGATCGGACCCATTGGGACCCATACACCCGGGGCCGATCCGCGCCTGCTGGGCGGCTATACCCTGGAGGACGGCACGCCGGTGAAACCGGCCTTCCAGCTCCTCAAGGAACGGGTGGAGGCTTACACGCCCGAGTGGGCCGCGGGCATCACCGGCATCCCGGCGCAGACGATCCGCCGCCTGGCCCAGGAGATGGGCGTCACCGCCCGGGACCAGAAGATCGAGCTGCCCATCCCCTGGACCGACTGCTGGGACAACGAGCACGACTCGGTCACCGGCAACCCGGTGGCCTTCCACGCCATGCGCGGCATGGCCGCCCACAGCAACGGTTTCCAGACAATCCGGGCGCTGGGGATCCTGATGACCCTCCTGGGGACCATCGACCGCCCCGGCGGTTTCCGCCACAAGGCCCCCTTCCCGCGTCCCATCCCCCCCTGCCCCAAGCCGCCCAACGGGCCCCAAGGGGTCCAGCCCGACACGCCGCTTGACGGCATGCCGCTCGGCTGGCCGGCTCGGCCGGAGGACCTGTTCGTGGACGAGGCGGGCGAGCCGGTGCGCATCGACAAGGCCTTCTCCTGGGAATACCCGCTGGCCGTCCATGGCCTGATGCACAACGTCATCACCAACGCCTGGCGCGGTGACCCCTACCCCATCGACACCCTGCTGCTCTTCATGGCCAATATGGCCTGGAACTCGACCATGAACACGGTCGAGGTGCGCAAGATGCTCACCGACAAGGGTGAGGACGGGGAGTACCGGATCCCCTTCCTGGTGGTGTGCGACACCTTTGCTTCGGAAACGGTCGCCTTCGCGGATCTGGTGCTGCCGGACACCAGCTATCTGGAGCGCCACGACGTGCTCTCGATGCTGGATCGGCCCATCTCCGAGTTCGACGGCCCGGTGGACTCGGTGCGCATCCCGGTCCTTCCGCCCAAGGGTGAGTGCAAGCCCTTCCAAGAGGTGCTGATCGAGCTGGGGTCGCGTCTCGGGCTCCCCGCCTTCGTGCGCGAGGACGGCAGCCGCAAGTACCGGGACTACCCGGACTTCATCGTCAACTACGAGACCTCGCCCGGCTCCGGCATCGGCTTCCTGGCGGGTTGGCGGGGCAAGGGTGGCGAGAAGTTCCTCAAGGGGGAGCCCAACCCCCGCCAGTGGGAGCAATACGCCAAGCACGACTGCTTCTATCACCATGAGCTGCCCCGCTCCTACCAGTACAACCGCAATTGGAACAAGGGCTATCTGCACTGGGCCCGGGCCCACGGCATGACCCGCTACGCAGAGCCCATCGTGCTGAATGTCTACTCGGAGGTGCTCCAGCGCTTCCGCCTAGCCGCCCAGGGCAAGCGCCCGGGGCGCCAGCCGCCGGAGCGGCTGCGCCGCCGCGTCGAGACCTACTTCGACCCGCTGCCCTTCTACTACGAGCCACTGGAGACCCGGCTCACGGATACCCAGCGTTATCCGCTGAACGCGCTCACCCAGCGTCCCATGGCCATGTATCACTCCTGGGACAGCCAGAATGCCTGGCTGCGCCAGATCCATAGCCACAACTACCTGTTCGTGAATCCCCGGGTGGGCGCCGCAAACGGCTTCGACGATGGGGACTGGATCTGGGTGGAGTCTGCCCATGGCCGGGTGCGCTGCCTGTGTCGCTTCTCCGAGGCGGTGGAGCCCGGCACCGTCTGGACCTGGAACGCCATCGGAAAGGCCGCTGGGGCCTGGGGCCTCTCGGCCAAGGCGGACGAGTCCCGCAAGGGGTTCCTCCTCAATCATGTAATCAGCGAGGAGCTGCCGCCCAACGAGTGCGGGGACCACATCTCCAATTCGGACCCGGTCACCGGTCAGGCCGCCTGGTTCGACGTGCGGGTGCGGGTCTACAAGGCGGGGCCGGAAGAGCCGGCGATGACCTCACCCCAGTTCGACCCCATGCCGCGCCTGCCGGGTCAGGACTGGCGCCGCGGCCGCTGGCAGGCCTATGTGGCCGGACTCTTCTCCAAGACCCTGCCCTAGCGTCACCTCGCCTGATGCGGCCAAATACCACCCGAGCAGGAGACACCATGAACGATCCAACCACCCAGGCCGAGGAGAATCACGAGCGCTTCGTCCGCGAGGTCCGGGAGAGCGGGCTGGTCTGGGGACTCAAGTCCGACCACGGCTGGGCGGTGTGCGAGTCCAACGAGTTCGAGGACACGGATGTGTATCCCTTCTGGTCCGGCGAGGCCGATGCACGCCTGCACTGCGCCGACGATTGGGCCCAGTTCGTCCCGGATAGCCTCCCGCTGGATGTCTTCATCGACACCTGGCTCGCCGGCATGAGCGAGGACGGGGTCCTGGTGGGGACCAACTGGGATGAAGAGCTCTCGGGGCTGGAGCTGGAGCCCGACGACCTGGCCCAGGAGCTGCTGGGGGACGCGGACGACGACGAGGGGCCTGACTGGGGCGAGGATGGGGACGTGGACGATCGTCCCTAGCCGAGCGCCGAATCCCGCGACCTGGACCTATCCCTAGGTGGATTGAGATGACCCAACTGGCCCTGGTGATCGATCTCAACGTCTGCGTCGGGTGCCACGCCTGCGTGACCTCCTGCAAGCAGTGGAACACCTCCGGGTGGGCCGGACCGCTGACGGATCTCAATCCCTACGACGCCGACCCGACCGGGGCCTTCTTCAACCGGGTCCAGACCTTCGAGGTGGGCACCTTCCCCACCACCGAAACGGTGCACTTCCCCAAGAGCTGTCTCCACTGCGAAGAGCCCCCCTGCGTGCCGGTATGCCCGACGGGCGCCTCCCACAAGCGCCCGGACAACGGCATCGTCCTGGTGGATTACGACAAGTGCATCGGCTGCAAATACTGCTCCTGGGCCTGCCCCTACGGCGCCCGGGAGCTGGACGAGCGGCAGATGGTGATGAAGAAGTGCACCCTGTGCATCGACCGCATCACCGAT
>JBGSUY010000426.1:0-6813 GCA_041753195.1 Chromatiaceae bacterium | reverse complement strand
CTCGCTGAGACCCGCGCCTTCTTTGCCGAGCGCGGGGTGCTGGAGGTGGAGACCCCCGTCGCCTCCCGCGCCGCGGCCTCGGATCCTGCCATCGAGAGCCTTGTCACCCGCTGGTCCGGCCCGGGCGGCTTGCAGCCTCTGTATCTCCACAGCTCCCCCGAGCTCCCAATGAAGCGGCTGCTGGCCGCCGGAATCGGGCCCATTTTTCAGATCTGCAAGGTGTTTCGCGACGGGGAGCGGGGCCGGTTGCACCACCCGGAGTTCAGCCTGCTGGAATGGTACCAACCCGGCTGGTCCTACGGGCAGCTCATGGAGGAGGTGGCGGACCTGGTGCGCCGCGCCCTAGACCGACCGGGCTTGGCCGTGGAGCGCCTGGCTTTTCGGGAGCTGTTCCGGGAGCGGATCGGGGTCGATCCTTGGTCGGCGGATGCCCTGTCTATGCGGGCCAAGGCCTTGGAGCTGGGGATCTCGGGCGCGGAGTCCCTGCGACTGGAGCGGGACGGCTGGCTGGACCTTCTCCTGACCCACCAACTGGAGCCGGGGCTCGGCCGGGGGTGTCTGACCTTCGTCTACGACTACCCGCCGAGCCAGGCGGCCCTGGCCCGGTTGCGTCCCGGGCCGGTGCCGGTGGCGGAGCGTTTCGAGCTCTATCTGGAGGGCGTCGAGCTCGCCAACGGCTTCCAGGAGCTCACCGACCCCGCCGCCCAGGAGGCGCGCTTTGCAGCCGATCTGACCGAGCGGCGTGCTCGGGGCTTACCCGTGCCGCCGTTGGATCGGGTCTTTCTCGCCGCCTTGGCCGCCGGTATGCCCGAGGCCTCGGGGGTGGCCCTGGGCCTGGACCGGCTCCTGATGGCACGGGTCGGGGCGCGCCACATTGACGAGGTGCTCGCCTTCCCGATCGAGCGCGCCTAAGGGGCCGGGGCCCGCTCGACCCCAGCTAGCCCCCGAAGGCCTTCTGGATCGCGTCCAGGTCCAGGGCCTCCAGGTACTGCTGGACCGCCTTCTCGTCGGTCAGCCCGCTGCCCTTGCCCTGGACCAGGATCCGGTTGCCCACCATCAGGCTCGCCTCGTAGTCGTTGCTGTCGGGACTGTGCTTGAGTATGCCCCGCTGCCCCTTGAGGCTGTAGGGCTTGGTCCCGGGGTCCGCCTGCATCATGAAGGGCGAGCTCAGGAACATGGTCAGCATGGGCAACAGGGGCGAGTCCGCCATCAGGCTTAAATTCACCTCGGCCCCGTCTGGTCGAAAGTAGCGGCGGCTCAGGTTGGTCCCGGTGATCATGGCGGCCAATCCACCGGACTCCGACTGGGCGGCGTCCGCCTGCCAGCCCGGGAGCGGCTCGGGCAGCAGTTTCAGCAGCCGCGCGGTGACCTGCTCCTGGATCTTGGCGATGGCGAAATTGAGGGTGTCGACGGCGTTGCGAAGCTCCCCTGACTCGTAGGCCTTGCGGGCCGCGTCCAGCTGATCCGTCACCTCGTCGCCGAGGGCGGGCTGGGCGAGGGTAAGGGCGGTGGCGAGGGCGAGAGCGATAGGGCGGCTCGAGGTCATGCTGGTCTCCGCAATGGGGAGTGGACTGGGGCGCCGATTATCCACCGGAGACCGGTGCGACGAACAGATCGGCCCGGGCGGCCTCCGTGATGGCAGCGACCGCCGGGTGGCGGATGTGGCGCTCCGCGGAGATGGCGTAATAGCGTTCCTTGACCTCGTCGGTTCGCCCGATCAGGTCCACGCCGTACTTCTTCATCACGTCCTGCTCCACCGGTGATGGGGTTGTGAAGACCCCCACCGCCGCCTCGCCGAAGGCCTTCATCAGGGCCCGGTCCTCGAACTCGGCCACCACTTGCGGCTTGATCGCCTTGCGATCGAACCAAAGCTCCAGGGCGCGACGCAGCGCGCTGCTGTTGCTCGGCATCAGCATGGGTGCCCCGTCGAGGCTCTGGGGGAAGCTCTCACGCAGGGCCGGTGCCTGGGCGCGGGCCGCGAAAAAGCTGATCCCGGACTCCCCCAGGAGGTGATTGTAGGCGCGGATGTTGAGGGCCGGGTTCACGGGGCTGTCCGCCAGTACCAGATCCAGCTTGTGCACCGAGAGATCCGCCAGGAGATCCACCAGGGGCGCCTCGTGACAGATGAGGCGCACGGGCTCTGGCAGGCTCAGGGCGGGTGAGAGCACCCGGTAGGCCAGGAGCTTTGGCACAACCATGGCGATGCCGACATGGAAGGAGCGTGCCGAGCCCAGGGGTCGCCCCGCGATCAGGTCCTGCAGCTCCCCGGTGAGCCGGAAGATCTCGTCTGCATAGGAGAAGACGAGCCGGCCCGTGTCGGTCAGGGCCAGGTTACGCCCCGATTTGGTGAACAGCTTGCCGCCGACCTGGTCCTCCAGTTCCCGCAGTTGCCCGCTGATGGTCTGGGGGGTCAGATGCAGGATCGAGGAGGCCCGCGCGATGGACCCGTGGATCGCCACTGCCCAGAAGTACCGCAAGTGCTTCATGTTGAGGCTTGGCATGGCGGCAAACTCGTGCTCGGATCCTCGACGGAGGTGCAGTCGCCCCGGCGATCCTGACCTCAAAAAAAAAGGCGCATCCATACGCCGTCAGAGAGGGTTACCGGTTGAAAGTTTTGGGCTTTGTGTCCCCTTCACAAGCTCACGGAGCAGTTTCCGGACTCGAAGGGGTCGGTCTTAGCCCGCAGGCCCGATTGGCGGGCACCGCGATGTCCATGAGCTTGGGGTTGTCCAGCTTGAGGCCATTCATCAGCGCCACGTACTCGGACTTGTCCTTGACCTGCAGGCGCGGATTGAAGCGACGTTCCTCGCCGATGGTGCTCACCGTCATGCCGTTATAGTCGTGGGCGGGATAGACGAGGGACTCCTCCGGCAGCTTGAGCAACCGGCCGAACAGGCTTTCGTACTGGGCGGCCGCATCCCCGTTCTGAAAATCCGTCCGCCCGGTGCCCCGGATCAGCAGGGTGTCGCCAGTGAAGACCCGAGGGGCGTGGCCGGCCGGCCGCAGCAGGAAGCTATGGCTGTCGTCTGTGTGGCCCGGGGTGTAGAGCACCTCCAGGGAGAGTCCGTCGACCCGGAGCCGCTCCCCCTCCCGGAAGTGCAGGGAGACGCACTCCGCCCGGCTCTGCTCGCCCATGGCGCTCACGCAGTCGGTCCGCTCGCGCAGGGTGCCGAGCGCCGTGACATGGTCGGCGTGAATGTGGGTGTCCACCGCCAGCACCAGGCGTAGATCGAGCTGCTCGATCAGGCCCAAGTACTGCTCCACCCGCTCCAGCACGGGGTCGATGAGGAGGGCCTCGCCGCCGCTGCGCTCGGCCAGCAAATAGGTGTAGGTGGAGGACTCGCGGTCGAAGAGCTGTCGAAATACCATGCCGGACTCCATCGGTTCTTTGGCCCAAACCCTTGCCTGGCGCCGCGCTTGATTCCCCTCCCTGAAGTGGGGTCGGTCCGGATGGGTTCCAGACCGCCGTCTCAGGCCCAATCCCGGCGGGTCAGGAACATGGCGTCACCGTAGCTGAAGAAGCGGTAGCCCGCGGTGACCGCGTGGCGGTAGGCGTCCATGACCGGCCGGTAGCCCGCGAAGGCGCACACCAGCATGAGCAGGGTGGACTCGGGTAGGTGGAAGTTGGTGATCAGGGCGTCCACCACCCGGAAGCGGTAGCCCGGGCGGATGAAGAGCCGGCTGTCCCCCTGGAAGGGCCTCAGGCTGCCATCCGCGGCGGCGCTCTCGAGGCTGCGCACGCTGGTGGTGCCCACCGCCACCACTCGCCCACCCCGTGCACGGGCGGTCTCCACCTGGGCGCATAGGGTCTCATCCACCTCAAGCCACTCCGCATGCATCTCATGCCGGTTTAGGTCCTCCACCCGAACCGGCTGGAAGGTACCGGCCCCCACATGAAGGGTGACCTCGGCGCGGGCGATGCCCGCGTGATCCAGGCGCTCGAGCATGGCTCCGTCGAAGTGGAGCCCGGCGGTGGGTGCCGCCACGGCCCCCTCCCGGGTCCCGTAGACCGTCTGGTAGCGCTCGGCGTCGCTCGCGTCGTCCGGTCGCGCGATGTAGGGGGGCAGGGGCAGGTGGCCCTGCCCCTGCATCAAGGGGCGAAAGGGCGCGTCGAGGGCCTGCAGCAAGTAAAGATCCCCATCGCGTCCGAGCACCTGGAGACGCTCGCCCCCCGCGAGCAGGATCAGGCGCCCGACCTTGGGTGACTTGCTTGCCCGCACCTGTGCCAGGGCCTCGTCCGGTGCCAGCAGGCGCTCGATCAGCACCTCCACACGGCCGCCGCTGTCCTTGTGGCCGAAGAGGCGGGCGCGCATCACGCGGGTGTTGTTGAAGACCAGCAGGTCGCTGGGCCTAAGCAAATCAGGTAGATCCCCGAACAGCAGGTCGCGAAGGGAGCCGTCGGTCCCGTCTAGGGCGAGCAATCGAGACGCCCCCCGCTCGGGCAGGGGCCGCTGGGCGATGAGCTGCGGCGGCAGGTCGTAGTGGAAGTCCGAACGGCGCATCCGCGAATGATAACCTGGCGCCCGCCGGGCCCTGCATTGAGCCGACGGCTCGATGCGAGGACAATCCGCCTCCCGCGCCGCCCGGCGCACCGCATCGGACCCACGCATGATTCAGCTCGGAATTGATCGCCTGCTCGCCAACCCGGAGCTGCGCAGGCCCCTGTGGGGCCGCCGTGTGGGCCTGCTTGGGCACCCTGCCTCTCTCACCGGCGACGGTCGCCACAGCCTGGATGCCCTGTCGGACCTGGGGGATGTCCAGGTCAGCGCCGCCTTCGGGCCCCAGCACGGGATGCGCGGGGACAAGCAGGACAACATGGTGGAATCCGCGGATTACCAAGACCCGCGCCACGGCATCCCCGTGTTCAGCCTCTACGGCACCGTGCGCCAGCCGACTCCGGAGATGCTGGACAGCTTCGACGTCCTGCTCGTGGACCTGCAGGACATCGGCACCCGCATCTACACCTATGTGACCACCCTGGCCTATCTGATGGACGCCTGCGCGGCCGCCGGCAAGTCACTCTGGGTCCTGGACCGGCCCAATCCCGCCGGGCGCCCGGTGGAGGGCAGCATCCTGGAGCCCGGCTGGGAGAGTTTCGTGGGTGCGGGGCCACTCATCATGCGCCATGGCCTGACCCTGGGTGAGTTTGCCAAGTGGTTCCTCGCCAAGCACGGCCTGGACCTCGATCTGCACCTGGTGGCCATGGAGGGCTATGACCCCCATGAGGCGCCGGGCTTCGGCTGGCCACTCTCGGACCTCTCCTGGGTCAACCCCAGCCCCAACGCCTCCAGCCTCAACATGACCCGCTGCTTCCCCGGCAGCGTGCTGATCGAGGGAACCACCCTGTCCGAGGGCCGCGGCACCACCGTCTCCCTCGAGCTCCTGGGCGCACCCGACATCGACTTCGAGCGGGTCCTCAAGCGCTTGGAGTTGGAGCGCACCGGCTGGGACGAGGGCGTCCTGATCCGCCCCTGTTGGTTCGAGCCGACCTTCCACAAGCACGCGGGCCAATTGTGCTCGGGGCTCCAGCTCCACACCGACAACCGCTACTACCGGCACGACCGCTTCCGGCCGTATCGGTTGGTGTCCTTGCTCCTGAAGTGTGTCCGCCTCGAATACCCGGATTATCCGATCTGGCGCGACTTTCCCTACGAGTACGAGACCGAGCGCCTCGCCATCGACCTGCTCGCGGGCGGTACCTCCCTGCGCGAGTGGGTAGATGACCCGCAGGCCCGCCCTGGAGACCTGGAGCGCCGCCTGCTTGCCGACGAGGAGCGCTGGGTCGAGGAGACCCGGGGGCTGCACATCTACGCCTGAGGTGGCGCGCGTGTCGACAGGCCCTCGGATCTGCGCTGTCAGCCCTTCTACTGCGAGGAGAACGCCTGGTGGCTGTGTGCCGACCCGGCCCTCGAAGCCGGCGAACGCCAGGTGGAATTCATCACCAGCCGGGCTGGCTTCGTCCCCATGCTCCAGCAGCGCGCCGCCCCTCCGGGGCGCCTGATCGCCTGGGACTATCACGCCGTGGTGGTGGACGCCGCCGGCCGCGTCTGGGACCAGGACAGCCGGCTACCCCTGCCGACATCCGGTCCTGAATGGCTCAAGACCAGCTTCGCCCTGACCCATCGCCTGCCGTCCGCCTATGCGCCAAAACTGCCGATTGTCTCAGCAGAGGCATACCGGCGGGACTTTGCCAGCGACCGCAGCTACATGCGGGACCGGCGACTCCGCTGGCGGCACCCACCGCCCCCATGGGCGCCCATCGGTTCCGGGATGAACCTTGCTCGCTTCGTGAACCCTGCGCTCCCAGAACCCGGACGGTTGCTGGATCTGGCAGCGGCGCGGGAGTGGTTCGTGAACCAGATGGACGCGGGTTTGGGGAGCAACGGACCAAACGGCCCCCGGAGCATGGAAGGGCACAGCGGATCCGACGGTTAGCCCAGCCGCTCCTTGGGAACATCCTTCAGCGCCTCATCCGGGAGCATATAGGAGCTGGCGATCAACTCATCCCCCGGCTCCAGGATCTCGGGGTACCGGATGCCCGCCAGTACCTTGACGGCGAAGATCTCCTGCACCGCCGCCTCGAAGCGCAGGAAGGCCACCACCCGGGCGTTGCGGAGGTCCACCACCCACACCCCGCAGGTGCGCTCCTTAAGCCGCTCAGTGAGCGGAATGCCGCTGAACAGCGCGCTCTCGCGCACCTGCGAGAGCCCGATGAAGGCGAAGGGTCCGAGGAAATCCAGCCCGCGGGTGAAGCCCGGCACCTGCGCGAGGGTCTCGAGCCGGCCCGTACCCAGATCGACCGTCGCCAGGCTC
>JBGSUY010000425.1:0-2835 GCA_041753195.1 Chromatiaceae bacterium | reverse complement strand
GTCGGGGCGGCCTCCGGCAGGAACAGGGAGACGGTGGTGCCCTCGCCCGGAGCACTGTTGATGCTGAGATGGCCGCCGGACTGCTGGGCAAACCCCAGGGCGGTGCTCAAGCCCAGCCCGCTCCCCTTGCCCATCGGTTTGGTCGAGTAGAAGGGCTCGACGGCGCGCCGGAGCGCCTCAGGGGACATGCCGACCCCGGTGTCGGCAATGCTGACGACCACATAGTTGCCGGGGGACAACCGGTGGCGCGCCGCCTCCTCGGCACCGATGGACGCGCGCCGGGCCGCGATCGTCTGGGTGCCGCCGTCCGGCATGGCGTCGCGCGCGTTGATGGCCAGGTTGAGGAGCACACTCTCGAGCTGCTGCCGGTCGACGTGCACCGGCAGGGGCCCGCCATCCCGCGTCACGACCAGGTCGATGTCCTCACCGGTGACCCGGCGCAGGAAGCGGCCGGTATGCTGGATGAAGAGGTCGAGGTCCATCCACTGGGGCGCCAGCGGCTGCCGGCGGGAGAAGGCCAGTAGGCGGCGGGTCAGACTGGCCCCGTCGCGCGCCGCGGAGGCGGCATCGTCGAGGAGCTCGCCGATCTCCGCGTCCGCCGTGTCGCCGAGCGTCTCGTCGAGGACGTGGAGGTTGGTCAGGATGATGGCCAGCAGGTTGTTGAAGTCGTGCGCGATGGCCCCGGTGAGCTGGCCGACCACCTCCAGCTTCTGGGACTGGACGAGCTGGGCGTCCCGCGCCTTGCGCTCGGTGATGTCGGTGAAGGTGACGACCGTACCCACGACGGCCCCGTCCCTCAGCATGGGGTAGGAGCTGAATTCGGCCGGGAAGCTGGTGCCGTCCGCGCGCCAGAGGGCCTCGTCCTCCAGGTGCACCGACGTGTTCTGGCCGCAGGCCCGAAGGATGGGGCAGTCCGCGGGCGGAAGGGGGCTGCCGTCGCGGCAGCTGTGGTGGATCAGGGCGTGCATGTCCCGCCCGAGTAGCTCTTTGTCCTCCTCGTAGCCAAGCATCCGCAGCGCCGCGCGATTGACAAAGGTGCAGCGGCCGCCGGTGTCCATGCCGAAGATGCCTTCGCCGGTCGAGGCGAGGATCAGGGCCAGCTCATCCTCGCGCCGGCGCAGCTTCAGGTTGGGGGTGACGTCGAGCGCCGAGACGGGGACACTGTAGTAGCCGTCTTTGGCGCTCGGGACCACCAGGGACAGGATCACGGTGAGGTCCCTGCCGTCCAGGGTCTTCACGGCCAGGGTGTGATTCAGCAGTGCCTCGCGGCCCCCCCACAGGGCCTGGAGCTTATCGGCGGCGAGGTCGAGGGTGGTGGGGAGCAAGGTCGTCTCGAACCAGGCGACGAATTGCCTGCCCGAGCGGGCGCCGAAGAGGTCCAGCGCCGCCGCGTTTGCCTCCTTGACCCGAATCCTCCCGACCAACCGCGGCAGCGCCTGTGGTTGGCTCGCGAGATGCCGCTTCAGGTCCGTCACCCCCGAGGTCCTGAGGTCCTGGAGGGCCTCGCCCACCCCGGAGATGTCCAGCTCCCAGATCGGGACCGGGGCGCCCCGGAAGATCCTTTGGTAGCGCTGCTCGCTCTCGTTCAGGTGCCTGACGATGGGGCCGGTCAGGAGCAGGAACAACACAGTCCCCACGCTGACGAGCACCGAGGCCAGGCCAATCACCATGGCCGCACCGCGCAGGAAGGGGGCCCGAAGCTCGGCGAGGTCCATCTTGGCCACGACGCCGGCATTGAGGAGGGGTACCGGGTGGTAGGCCGCCAGGACCCTCACCCCCCGATAGTCGAGCCCGATCATGGACCCGGAGTCTCCGGAGAGTGCCCGCCGCATGGGCTCGGCGCGCCTGGAATCTAAGGGCGTCGGCTCAACGGGATGGGCCGCCACGCGGCCATTGGTGACTAGGTAGACGATTTGGTCCCCCCGCTGGTGGGCGACGACGACCTCGGCGATCTCGCTGTCGCTGGGGTACTGATTGTAGGCAGTCTCGATCTGTGCCAGGGTGGCGGCCTGGGACGTGCCCGGCTTGCTGTGATCCTGATCGAACCGCGCCACCGCATCCATGAGGTGGGCCTGGTCCTCAGCGGTCTGGATCAGATGGGCCCGCTCCTGCTCGAACGCGGTGCGATAGAGTACGGAGATCGCCACCGCGGTGCTGACCGTGACGGCGGCCAGCATGATCAGGATCAGCCAAAGGATTCTTCTGCGTTCAGTCACGAGATCTCCGTTCCCTTCGGGCTCCCGGTTCGGGAATGGCGGCGCAAGAAGCGGCAAGAGGGGCTTGTCAAAGTGCCTGGCTCGCCCGCGCGCCGCCAGGCTCAGGATAGTCGGCCCAGGATTCGACGCCAGGGCACACCACACGGTGCGTGCGGTGGCCGGTATAATTCAACGCGGCGTTGCCAAAACTCCTCAGTGCCCGGCCGGTAAGGAAGGCTGCAAGATGTCTGGGTCAACGAGCATTCTCATCGTCGATGACGATCCACGGCTGTGCCGCGCCCTGGCGCGCTACTTCAAGCAGGAGGGGTTCGAGGTACGCACGGCCACTAGTGGTCGGGAGATGCGCGAGCGGCTGGCGGAGGGGCAGCCAAACCTGGTGATCCTCGATCTGATGCTGCCGGACGAGGACGGGTTCAGCCTGGCCCGGGAGCTTCGCTCGACCTCGGACCTGGCCATCGTGATCCTCACCGGCAAGGCGGACACGACCGACAAGGTGGTGGGTCTCGAGCTGGGGGCCGACGATTACGTCACCAAGCCCTTCAGCGACCGCGAGCTGCTCGCCCGCGTACGCAGTGTCCTGCGCCGCACCGCGGAAGGCCGCACCGCCAGGCCGGAGCCC
>JBGSUY010000424.1:0-27936 GCA_041753195.1 Chromatiaceae bacterium | reverse complement strand
CCCGGCGCTGCGCTATGCCCAGATCCGGCTCCTCGCCCTGGCCGGGGATCCGGCGGTGCGAGACCCCCAACGGGCGCTGCAGCTCGGCCAACTCCTCGCCTTCCAGCAGCCCAGCCCCCAAGCGCTGTGCACCCTGGCCCTGAGTCAGGCGGCCGCGGGGGACTTCGACTCTGCCGCCGCGAACCAGTCCCAGGCGATCGCGCTGTCCGGGGGCTGGCTGCCGGCTGAGATGCAGGAGGCGATGGAGCGGGAGCTTTCGGCCTATCGGGGGCAACGGATCGAGGGCGATCCCTGGCCAGCCGGCGATCCGCTGATCGCCCCGCCACCCTTCGATGCGACTGGACCCTTCCGGGACTATCCGGCATCCGTGCCCTACTGACGGCGGTCAGTCGGCAAGTCCGCAACCTCCAAAACGAAAAACGGGCCGGCAGGGCCGGCCCGTTGCGCGATTGCCCGGAGGGGACCTAAGTCCGACTCCGGGCCGGGATGCCGCTACTTGGCGCTGGTGGATGCGGGGGCCGCAGGTGCCACGGGCGCAGCCACTACCGGCGCGTAGGCGTAGGGTAAACCGTAGCCGTAGCCGCCGTAACCGCCGTAACCGCCGTAACCGCCGTACGGGTAGCCACCATAGCCGCCCCAGCCGGGATAGCCACCCCAGCCATAGCCAGGATAGCCACCCCAGCCGTAGCCAGGATAGCCGCCATACCAGGGACCGCCGCCCCAGGGACCGCCATACCAGGGACCGCCGCCCCAGGAGCCCCAGAAGGCACTGGCGGGCAAGGACGCGGCGGCAGCCAGACCGGCGGCGGCAGCAAGGATCACGAGCTTCTTCATGATTTCCTCCTCGATCTTAAGGATTTCGGATGATGGGAGATCTCTCCCGATCTTAAGGATAATCCGAAACGGTTTAAGAATCAGCTACTGTACTTATTTTCCGTTTTGCCATCCCCGGGGCATCGGACCCCCGTCGATGGACGAAACGACCCGGGCGGCAACCTGTGGGACAGCCCGAGGCTCCGCCTCGGGTAACAATATACACACTGGCAGGCGAGACATGAAAGGCCGAGAGATCGAGCGATTACTGACTGGGTGTGTCGGAGGCGCCGTCACTCCACGCCAGGCGGCTGGAGGACCTTCGGCAACCAGTCCAACAGATAGGCCAGGGCGGCCTCCAGGTTGGCAGCGGCGGCCACGGATAGGTCCGCACCCAAATCGAATGCGTAGCCGCGGATCCCGAGTACGTAGCACTTCGGCTCAGTGACCCCCACCACCTGCCGGTAGACCCGGAGGCAATCGCCGGGGGACAGGGCATGGGTGTTGATAGACCGCGGCGGAATCGGATTGACCAGAGCCAAGGCGAAGGGCTCAGGCCCGCTCGCCGCGGCGTCGGCGAAGACCACCAGATCCCGGTCCACCAGGTCCAGCGCGTGCTCGATCTGGAGCTGGAAATCGGTCAGCAGCTCGATTCCGGGTCCCCCCAGCCCGTCCTGTAACGCTTCCAGCCGCTCGATGAGCCGGGGCCCCAGGGCGTCGTCACCACGGGAGGGGTTGCCCCAGGCGAGAATCAGGACGCGCGGGCGGGCACCGCCGATCCGAGAGGTCAGCCGGCAGCCCTCGCCGACACCCCGGGCGGCCCCTCGAGGGTCCCGTCCGGGAGACGACAGATCCTGCTGATCAGGCTACCCGCCGCGTCCACCAGATTCAGCTCCAGGGGCATACGGCCCAGGGCGTGGGTGGCGCAGGAGAGGCAGGGGTCATAGGCACGGATCGCCACCTCGACTTGGTTGAGCAGGGGTTCGGTCAGCTCCCGGCCATCCAGGTAGTGGGCCGCCACCTGGCGGATGGCGGTGTTCATCGCCTGATTGTTGTTGGTGGTGGAGACGATCAAGTTGGCCCGGGTCACCAGCCCGTCCTCGTCGATCTCATAGTGGTGGAACAGGGTGCCCCGGGGGGCCTCCAGCACCCCGATGCCCTTCGCCCGCATCTCGCCGCGCAGGCGCAGCTCGCTCCCCAGCAGGTCCGGGTCCGCCAGCAGCTCACGGATGGCCTCGGCACAGTAGAGGAGCTCGATCAGCCGCGCCCAGTGGGTGGCCAGCGCCGCCTGAAGGGGGCGACCCTCCCCGGCCGCGGCGAAGTCCTGGCGCTCCTGCTCGGCGAGCGGGGTGTCGAAGCGGTCGCAGTTGTTGACTCGGGCGAGCGATCCCACCCGATACCAGCCCTGCTCGGGGCCGAGCTGGGTGAGGAAGGGGAACTTCATGTAGCTCCAGGGTTTGATCTCCTCCCGGATCACCTGCTCGTAGTCGCGATAGTCCTGGTGGTCCAGCAGCGTGTTGCCGGCCGCGTCCTTGGCCCGCAGACCCCCATGGTAGAGCTCAAAGGCACCGTCCGGTCCGATCAGACTCAGGGTGTTGGCATCCACCGCGGCGAACCGATAGTGATAGTCCGGGTTGGTCAGGAAGATCCGCTTGATGAGCTGCACGGACTGCTCGGCCCAGTCCACCATCTGGTCGATATCGGCCAGCAGGTAGTCCCGCTCATCGAGGCTGAGGGCCTTGTTCACCCCGCCCGGAAGCGCCCCGGTGCCGTGGACCCGCTTGCCCGACGTGACCCGGATAACCTCCTGGCCGAACTTGCGCATCAGGACGCCCCGCTTGGCGATCTCCGGGTGATCCTGGATGACGCCCACGATGTTGCGGTGGGCCACCGCGTCATCGAATCCGAAGAGCAGGTCCGGGGAGGACAGGTGGAAGAAGTGCAGGGCATGGGACTGGAAGGTCTGACCCAGGTGCATGAGACGCCGCACCTTCTCGGCGGTGGGGGTGAGCCGATCCACGCCGATGAGCTGATCGCAGGCCTTGGCCGCCGCCAGGTGGTGGCTCACAGGGCAGATGCCGCACAGCCGCTGCACCAGCACCGGCAGCTCCCAGTAGGGCCGGCCCTGGATGAACCGCTCGAAACCGCGAAACTCGACGATATGCAGCCGCGCCTGCTGGATGTGATTCGCCTCATCCAGCAGCAGGGTCACCTTGCCGTGACCCTCCACCCGGGTCAGGGGCTCGATACAGACACGTCTAAGGGTCTCGGGGTGGGGGGCAGTTTCAAGGGAGCTGGTCATAGATGCTGGGCAGTTGCGAGTTCCGAGTTGCGAGTAGCGAGGGTTCCTAATTCCGGGGGAGACAGAGAGCTTGCGATAGAACGAAAAACCGACCCGAACCAGGTATACCAATCTCAGTGGCGATGCTCCGAAGGGATCCTTGGCCCTTGGCCCTCAACCCTCTCCTCAGTCGTAATGGATCTGGGTATAGGGGTAGGCGATGGGCTTACCCGCCAGGAGCTCGGTCAGGAAGGTCCAGATGGCGTCCGCCGAGGGCGGGCAGCCGGGTAGGAAGTAATCGACCTTTACGACCTCATGAATCGGGTGGACCTGGCTCAGCAGCAGGGGGATCTCCGGGTCGTTGGGGATGCCCGGGTTGTGAATGCCCACCCCGCCCAGGTAGGACTCGTCCAGGCACTGCTTGAGGCTAAACTGGTTGCGCATGGCGGGGATACCCCCGTTGACGGCGCAGGCCCCCAGGGCCACCAGCACCTTGCAGTGGCGGCGGAACTCCCGCAGCACCTCCACGTTCTCGGCGTTGGCGACCCCGCCCTCGATCAGGCCGAGGTCGCAGTCCCCCAGCGTCTTGATGTCCGTGAGGGGGGTGCGGTCGAACTCAACCAGTTCCACCAGGTCCAGGATCCGCTCGTCGATGTCCAGGAGCGACATGTGGCAACCGAAGCAGCCGCACAGGGAGGCGGTGGCGACCCGAATCTTCTCGGCCATGTCAGTCCACCTCCGTCTGGGTCGCGAGGGACGCCTGCCGATCACCGACGGCGCTGATGGGCTCCTGATCGTAGAGGCGCCGGCCGATAGGCAGCTCGTAGCCCCGATGCTTTGGGATGATGGCGCCGGTGGGGCAGACCTGGGCCGCCCGGTCGGTGGCGGCAAAGCTGGAATCACCCAGGCGCCCGCTCGGTGAGTCGATCACCAGATGACTCTCCAGGCCCCGCCCGCTGATGGCGAAGACCCGCTTGCCGTCATGGTCCCGGCTGGCGCGCACGCACAGCTCGCACAGGATGCAGCGGTTGAAGTCGATGATGTAATCGGGGTGGGAGGCATCCACCGGCCGCTGGGGAAAGAAATGGGTGAAGTGAGGGGCCAGCATCCCGGTGTAGTAGGCCACCGCCTGGAGTTGGCAGTTCCCGCTCGCCTCGCAGGCGGGGCAGACATGATTGCCCTCCACGAACAGCATCTGCAGTATGGCCCGGCGGGTGGACTGGATGGCCTCGGAGCTGGAGTCCACCACCATGCCCGGCTTCGCCGGTGCCGTGCAGGCGGAGACCTGTCGCCCGCCGACGTCTACCAGACAGACCCGGCAGCTCCCATGGGGTGCATAGTCGGGGTTGTGGCACAGGTGGGGGATGTAGGCCCCGGCGGCCAGGGCCGCGTCCATGATGGTCTGCCCGGCCGTGAAGGGGACCTCTCGGCCGTCGAGCTTGAATGACTCGCTCATGACACTGACTCCGCGACCGGCGAGGCGTCAAGGGTCTCCTCGCGCACGTGGGCACCGGCATCGTCCCGCCCGCTGAGTGCCCGGGCCTCCGCGAGTGCCCCGTCCAGGTCGAACGACGGTGTGTAGTCGGCGCTACGCAGGCGCCGTCGATAGATCTCGGGGAACTTGTCCAGGGTATTGAGCACATGATTCGGGGCCGTGCACCCCAGGCCGCAGTAGCTTCCCTGGCGCATCACGGCGCCGATATGGCGCATCTCGCCCAGGTCGAACGTGGAGGCCTGTCCCGCGGCCACCTTCTCCACCAGGTTGCGCAGCAGGGCCCCGCCCACCCGGCAAGGGGTGCAGAAACCGCAGGACTCGTGGGCGAAGAAAGCGGCGAAGTTCTGCACCATGTCCAGCAGGTCCCGGCTCCCGTCGAAGATCATGAACGAGCCGGCGGTGGGCAGGTCCTCGAAGGCGATGATCCGGTCGAACTCCGACGGCGCCAGGGTCGCCCCGGCGGCACCGGAGATCTGGACGGCCTGGGTGTGCTCGGCCCCACAGTCGGTGAGGACCCGATGCACCGGGGTCCCGAAGGGGTATTCGTAGATCCCCGGGCGGGCACAGTCGCCGCTCACGGACAGTATCTTGCTCCCGGCGGACTTATCCGTCCCCTCCCCCCGGAACCAGTAGCCGCCCCACTGTACCACCCGTGCGGCGGCCAGGAAGGTCTCCACATTATTCACCACCGTGGGCCGATCCTTGAATCCGCTGGTGACGGGGAAGGGCGGACGCTTGCGGGTCACCCCACGCTTGCCCTCCAGGGACTCGATCAGGGCCGATTCCTCGCCGCAGATGTAGGCCCCGGCCCCGAGATGGATCTCGATATCGAAATCGAACCCCGGCTCGCCGAGGATCCGCTGCCCGAGCAGCCCCTCGGCCCGGCGGCGCGCCAGGACGGACTCCAGATGGGGCACCAGGTACCGGTACTCGCCGCGCAGATAGAGGAATCCGCGGCGGGCGCCGATGACCCCGGCGCAGACGGTCATGCCCTCGACCACCAGGTCCGTGTAGCTGGTAAGCAGCACCCGGTCCTTGAAGGTCCCGGGCTCGCCCTCGTCCGCGTTACAGACGACGAACCGCTCGACCTTGGGGTCCCCCTGGACCGC
Source organism: Chromatiaceae bacterium (assembly GCA_041753195.1). Taxonomy (GTDB): domain Bacteria; phylum Pseudomonadota; class Gammaproteobacteria; order Chromatiales; family Chromatiaceae; genus Thiodictyon. Next base: position 22,238 of record JBGSUY010000424.1, on the reverse strand, counting down.
CTCGCGGCAGAAGCGCCACTTCAGCGCCGTTGTGAAGCCGGCGCCGCCGCGACCACGCAGGCCCGAACGTTCCACCTCGGCCAGGGCCGCGTCGGCGCCCTTCTCCAGCAGGGCGCGCAAACCGGCCCCCTCGGTCACCCGATTACTCAACAGGAGGCCGCTGCGCCGGATGTTGTCCTCCACCCGGAAGTATTCGCCGGGCCATTGGGTCAGGGGCGCCCCCTGCTCCACCAGGTCGGCGATGCGGTCCACCCGTTGGGGGTCCAGGGACGTCACCGCCTGGCCATTCACCAGGAGGGCCGGTCCTTGGTCGCACATGCCGGTACAGGAGGTAAACCCGAGGGACACCCGTCCGTCGGCGCGGGTCTCGCCGGGTTCCACGCCCAAGCGCTCGGCCAGCAGGGCCATGAGGCGCTGGTTGCCGAGCATGCGGTCCGTGATGTTGTCCGAGAACAGGATGTCGAAGTCGCCCCGCGGCCGGTCGTGGAGAAAGGCATAGAAGGCGATTGCAGACCGCACCTGGGTGCGGGTCACGTCGAGCTCGCGGGCCAGAGTCTCCACCGCCGCCTCGGGGACGTACCCGAAGCGATGCTGCACGGCGATCAGATGCTGGAGCAGGTGCTCCTGGACCCGGCCCCTGCGCCTCAGGGACTCACTCACGAAGTCCCGGACCCCTTGAGTCGCGCCCGATTCTGACGAGGAGGAGGCAACTCGGCTCATGACGGATACCTCTAGTGGCGGAACGCCTCTGGGCGCCCGAAGCACAGGGATCATACCCCGCGCGCAGGTTGTCGACTATCGCACCCATCGGCCCGCTCGGCACGACTTGTGGAGCGCCGAGGCGACTTCACCTAACTTTTTTTCCGACCCCCTTGACGATCGGCGGCCGAGCACCTACTTTACATAATGCAAGCGCTCGAGTGAGGCTTGCAGGGTATGCGGTTCGTACGAACGCACAAATCCATATTGCTCAACGTGAGGATATGTCCATGACAACCATCGACTTTTCGCCCTTGTTCCGCTCCATGATCGGGTTCGATCGGCTCTCCAACGCCTTGGAGACCGCCTATCGTTCCGAGCCCGGCGGCTATCCCCCCTACAACATCGAGGTGAGCGGCGACAACGACTACCGCATCACCATGGCGGTGGCTGGCTTCGCCGAGAAGGATCTCACGCTTGAGGTCAAGGAGAACATCCTGACGGTCTCGGGCGGCCGCGCCGAGGAGCCCGAGCAGGCCGAAACCCGCTTCCTGTACCGCGGGATCGCCAATCGGAGCTTCGAGCGCAAGTTCCAGCTCGCCGATTATGTCCGGGTGGTGGATGCGCGACTGGAGAACGGTCTGCTGCACGTGGACCTGCGGCGTGAGATCCCAGAGGCCATGAAGCCCCGCAAGATCGAGATTCGCGGCGGGGAAGGCAGCCGTTTGATCGAGGCGGAGAGGACCCAGGCCGCTGCCTGATCGCAAGGACCCGGGTCTAACCTCAGAGGCCAGGCGAATGCCTGGCCTCTGCACACTGGGACGCGGTCATCCTTAGCCGGGGGAAGGCCCCCGGAAAGCAGAACCTACTTCGCCTTCATGCCCTCGACCGTCACCTCGACCCGGCGGTTGGGCTGGAAGCACTCGATCAGCGCCGCCCTGGACTTAGCCCCCGCACAGTCCGCCTCAGTGACCTTCAGCTGGCTTTCGCCGAAGCCCTGGGCGCTGATGCGATCGCTCGGGACCCCCTCGGTCACCAGTTGGTCGCGCACGGTGTTGGCACGCCGATCGGAGAGATCCTGGTTGAATGAGTCAGATCCGATGGGGTCGGTGTGGCCAGCCACGCGCACGTCCGTGTAGTTGGCCTTGTCGCCCAGGTCGCGGGCGAAGGTATTGATGGTGTTGACCCCGGTCGGCGACAGGTTGTCCTTGTTGAACCCGAAGAGGGCGTCAGCCGACAGCTCGAAGGTGCGGGTCACGGTCGCCGGTTTGTACTTGGCCCCGATCGGAATGTAGATCCCCGCGGTCACCAACCAGTCCCCAAAATTGGAGGCATTGCGGGTGTCCCCGGAGTTGTCGTCGTAGCGATAGCGTCCATCGAGCCGGAGGGAGAGGTTGTCGCCCATCGGGACCAGGATACCGCCCCCCGCTTCAGCCATGAAGCTCCAGCTGTTGTCGCTCTGGCACCCCAGGGCAAAGTTGATGCGGGTCCGGTCGCAGCCGAAGTCGTCGTTGATGGCGCCCAGCCCGGCGAGCAGGAAGGGCTGAACCGCGCCGCGGTTCAAGAAGAACAGGCCGTCCAGGGCGATGTCACCGACCCTGAAATCCCCGTCGCCGGGAAAGCCGGAGTTGGCGATGTTGTTCAGCCTGTCCTGGATCTGACTGCTGCTGAGATCGGCGGGATTCTCGCGGGATTCTCGCTGGAAAGGTCGGTGTAGGTCGCGCGCAGCTCCAGGTTGAGCCACTGGTTGATGGGTTTGCCAACGGCGAACCCGAAACCGGCCCCGTCGTCCGTCCCCCGGTCCTCGTCGGCCCAGGTGTAGGTGGCGAAGGGTGAGAGATACCAGCGGGTATCGAAGCTCGGCAGGGTCTGATAGGCCCCCTCCTCCATGGTCTGCGAAACGGCGACCAGCGGGCTTGCGAGCAAGAGGGCAGTCAATGCGCTGAGCGCTGTGGTCTTCATATCGATGGTCCCCCGAGATTAAAGAGTTGCTAAGTCCATCCGCTGGGCCAACCCCCCGATTCCGGCCCTGCGACTGTAAAAATAGCACATGTCTCGCGTTTGCAAAAGAATCCGCAGCAAGCGAGACAGCCCCTCAACAAAGGCCGCATCCAAAAGCATCCTGACGACGGCTTAGTTGTGTCAAAAAAGAAACAAACAGGCAGTGCCCTTGGGTTCCTGGGATCGGCCTTAGGCCGCGTAGGCCGAACATGCCGCGACCAGCGCCTTGAGCCTAAAAGCCACCAAAATGCGGCCCACATCGCCCCTGGGGCCCGGCGCGTCATACCGCGACCCTATTCGAACACCTCGTGACCGGTCCCTCAGGACGCCGGAATCCGCCCGAGATAGCATGGGTAAGGCTATAATGCGGCGGAAGATTCGGGGGGGACTATGGCACAGGCGACACGCAACGGACAGTTGACCTTCAGCGAGCACGTGGAGCGCGCACTGCGCGAGGGGGCCATGTGGACCCTCATCTGCGTGGCGCTCTACCTGATCTTGGCGCTGGCCAGCTATGCCCCGGAGGACCCGGGTTGGTCCTACGTCGGGGGGGCAGAGCAGGTCGCCAACGCGGGAGGCCGCGCCGGCGCCTGGTTCGCGGACGTCACCCTCTACCTCTTCGGATTCTTCGCCTACCTGCTGCCCTTGATGGTGGCCTTCAGCGCCTGGGTGGTGTTCCGTGGCCGTGACGAGGAGTCCAAGCCGCGGACCTGGATGCTCGCCCTGCGCTGGGTCGGTTTCCTGGTAACTTTGGCGGCGGGCTGCGGCTTCGCCACCCTCCATCTCGCCGCCCTGGGCGCCCATCTGCCCAACGGCACCGGCGGTGGCCTCGGCCATTTGGTCAGCGGCTGGATGCTGAATCGCTTCAGCGGCTCCGGGACCCAAGTGCTCCTCGCCGGGGCCTTCCTGTTCGGCTTCACCCTGTTCTCGGGGATCTCCTGGCTGACCCTGCTCCACACCCTCGGAGACTGGGTCCTGCAGGGGATCCGGCTGCTGTGGTCGCTTGCCAGACGCGGGCTTCGGGCCCTGCTGGCGCGGCGCCGGGGGGCCCCCGAGGTCGAGCTGCCGGCCGCCCTGAACCTGATCGAGACCCATGAGCCGGCGGTGGCGCCCTCGGGGCTCCCGCGCGCTCAAAGCCGGTCGATCCCAGAGGCCCTGTTCGCACCCGCCAAAAGCGCGCCCCAAGCGAGCACGCCGGAGGCGCTCCAAGGTCCATCGGACGCGGTGATGACCCTCTCGGACCTGATGAAGGGCCAGCGCCCGGTCCCCAAGGAGGCGCCCCGGGTCAAGACTCAGCGCCGCGGTCCCGCGGTGCCGGCCAACCAAATGCACCTGCCCCAGATCGCCGGCGAGGGGGGGCGCCCGCCCCTGGAGCTGCTAGATGCGCCCCGCAAGACCGGACGGGGTTATTCCCCGCAGCAGATCGAGGAGCTGTCGCGCCTGGTGGAGGTGAAGCTCAAGGACTTCGGCGTCCAGGTCCAGGTGGTGGCGGCCTATCCCGGACCCGTGGTCACCCTCTTCGAGCTGCAGCTCGCCCCGGGCATCAAGTCGAGCAAGATCCTGGGGCTCTCCAAGGACCTCGCCCGGGCCCTGTCCAAGGTCAGCGTGCGGGTGGTGGAGGTGATCCCCGGCAAGTCGGTGATCGGAATCGAGATCCCCAACGAGCAGCGGGAGACCGTTTTCTTAAGCGAGATCCTCGGCTCGGACGCCTACAAGGAGGCCAAATCCCCCCTGACCCTGGCGCTCGGCACCAATATCTCGGGCCTGCCAGTGGTGGTGGACCTGGCCCGCATGCCCCATGCCCTGATCGCCGGCACCACCGGCTCGGGCAAGTCGGTGGCCATCAACGCCATGGTGCTCAGCCTGCTCTACAAGGCCGGACCCGAGGACGTGCGCCTCATCATGGTGGACCCCAAGATGCTGGAGCTCTCGGTCTACGAGGGCATCCCTCACCTGCTCACCCCAGTGGTCACGGACATGAAGGAGGCGGCCAATGCCCTGCGCTGGTGCGTGGGCGAGATGGAGCGCCGCTACCGGCTGATGGCGGCGCTGGGGGTACGCAACATCGGCGGCTACAACCGCAAGGTGGCGGAGGCCGTGGCGGCGGGCGAGCCCCTGCGGGACCCGATCATGGCCTTGGAGCTCGCCGCCGAGGAGGGCTACGAGGTACCGGTGCTCAAGCACCTGCCCTACATCGTGGTCATCATCGACGAGCTCGCCGACATGATGATGGTGGTGGGCAAGAAGGTGGAGGAGCTGATCGCCCGTCTGGCCCAGAAGGCGCGGGCCTCCGGCATCCATCTGATGCTCGCCACCCAGCGCCCCTCGGTGGACGTGCTGACCGGGCTCATCAAGGCCAACATCCCCACCCGCATGTCCTTCCAGGTGAGCTCGCGCATCGACTCGCGGACCATCCTGGATCAGATGGGCGCCGAGCAACTCCTCGGCCACGGCGACATGCTCTACCTGCCGCCTGGCGGCAATATCCCCCAGCGGGTGCACGGGGCCTTCGTGGACGACCACGAGGTGCATCATGTGGCGGAGTTCCTCAAGGCCCAGGGGGAGCCCGACTATATCGAGGACGTGCTGCGGGAGCCCCTGGAGAACCTGCCTGGCATCGATTCGGAGCCCCGCGGCGACACGGAGGACACGGACCCACTCTTCGACGAGGCAGTACAGATCGTGGTGGAAAGCCGCCGCGCCTCCATATCAGGGGTACAACGCCGACTCAAGATCGGCTACAACAGGGCCGCGCGCATGATCGAAGAAATGGAGCGCATCGGCATCGTCGGACCCGCGGAGACCAACGGGAACCGCGAAGTGCTGGCCCCCCCACCCGTCGAGGACTGAATCCCCATGCCCCTGTCGTACCCCACCGCCGCGCCCCGGCGCGGCATCGCCACCCGCTTCGCCGCCGTCCTGGCACTAGTCCTACTCGCACCGGCGATCCTGTACGCGGCGGACGGCAAGCAACGCCTGGACGACTACCTGAAGGGCTTGAGCAGCCTCAAGTCGAGCTTCAAGCAGGTCACCTTCAATGCCGATCGCACCCAGATGATGGAGGCCAGCGGCACCCTCTACCTGCAACGACCGGGGCGCTTCCGCTGGGAATACGATGCACCGAACCGCCAGGTGATCGTGGCCGACGGCACGCGCGTCTATCTCCACGACCTAGACCTCGCCCAGGTCTCCCACCAGAGTCAGGCCAAGGCCCTGCGGGGCACCCCGGCGCTCCTGCTGGCCGATGGCGGGCCCATCGAGGCCCACTTCACCGCCAAACCCATCGAGAGCAGCGATGGGCGAGACTGGGTGGAGCTGACACCCAAGGACGCGGATACCGACGTGGTGCGTATCGAGCTCGGCTTCGGCGGCAAGGAGCTCGACAGCCTGATCATGGAAGACAGCTTCGGCCAGATGACGCGGCTGAACTTCAGCGCCACCCAGCGCAACCCGGGTCTCGACCCCCGCCTGTTCAAGGTGGATCAAAAGGCGGTCGACGACTTTCTCTCCTTCGACTAGCGTGGGATCATCGGCCGAGCCGACCGTCCCCGGCCCGCCCATGAGCACCCCCACCCCGGGCGCACCGCTGGCCGACCGCATGCGACCCGCCGGGCTGGAGGATTTCTTCGGCCAGGGACACCTGCTCGGGCCCGGCAAGCCCCTGCGCCAGGCCATCGAGACCGGCCGCCTGCACTCCATGATCTTCTGGGGTCCCCCGGGCACCGGAAAGACCACCTTGGCGCGGCTGGTGGCCGCCCGCTCGGGGGCCCACTTCCTCAACCTCTCGGCGGTGCTCGCCGGGGTCAAGGACATCCGCGAGGCGGTGGCCGAGGCGCGCCGAACGCGGCAGATCGAGGGGCGTGACACGGTCCTCTTCATCGACGAGGTGCATCGCTTCAACAAGGCCCAGCAGGACGCCTTCCTGCCCCATGTGGAGGACGGCACCCTGACCTTCATCGGGGCCACCACCGAGAACCCCTCCTTCGAGCTGAACAATGCCCTACTGTCCCGGGCCCGGGTCTATGTCCTGAAGGCCCTGGAGGTGGACGAGATTCGCGCCATCCTGCGGCGCGCCCTGGAAGACGCCTCGCGCGGACTGGGCGCCCGGCGCCTCACGCTCTCGGAGGAGGCAGAGGGGCTGCTCGCCGCATCCGCGGACGGGGACGCCCGGCGCGCGCTTAATCTGCTGGAGCTGGCCGCCCACCTGTCGCCTGGGGACCCGATCGCCAGCGAGACCGTGGCGGAGGTGGTGTCCGGCCACCTGCGCCGCTTCGACAAGGGCGGGGATCTCTTCCACGACCAGATCTCGGCCCTTCACAAGTCCATCCGCGGATCCAGCCCGGACGCCGCCCTCTATTGGCTGGCGCGCATGATCGACGGGGGCTGCGACCCGCTCTACATCGCCCGCCGCCTGGTCCGCATGGCCTGCGAGGACATCGGCAACGCGGACCCCCGCGCCCTGGACCTGGCCATGAACGCCTGGGATGCCCAGGAGCGCCTGGGCTCTCCGGAGGGGGAGCTGGCCCTCGCCCAGGCCGCCCTCTATCTCGCCTGCGCCGCCAAGAGCAATGCCGTCTATATGGCCTGGAACGCCGCCCTGGCGGAAGCACGCGGCTCCGGCTCCCTGGAGGTCCCGGCCCACCTGCGTAACGCACCCACCCGGCTCATGAAGGAGCTGGGCTACGGGCGCGCCTACCGCTACGCCCACGACGAGCCCGAGGCCTATGCGGCCGGGGAAACCTATTTCCCCGAGTCCCTTGGCGAGCGGCGCTACTACGAGCCCAGGGACCGGGGCCTGGAGATCCGCATCCGAGAGAAGCTCGAGCGGCTGCGGGAGTTGGATCGGGCGGCCCGAAACCGATGACCCGGGCGCATCCCGAACGCTCATGTTCATCTCCCCGTAACGCTCTGTAAATAAAATCTGCCAGGAATGGCCAGCGCGCCGGGTGGCAACGAGCGCCAGGGCAGCGGGCGGCCGACGCTGAGGTAACGATGCGTTCCTGGCAGGAGCCGCCGGAGAGCCAAAGAGCATGTCCGCTCGATCATGGTCCCACGCGAGCCGGGAGGGCTGGCAACGGACCCACCAGGAGCCAGCACATGGCCACCATCCTTGTCGTCGACGATGAGCCAGATATCCGAGAGGTCATCCGTTTCGCCCTGGAGAACGCCGAGTTCCAGGTCATCGAGGCGGGCCACGCGGACGAGGCCCGGCGGCTGCTGGGCCAGGGCAATCCGGACCTGATCTTGTTGGACTGGATGCTCCCCGGGCGCTCCGGCCTGGAGCTCGCCCAGCAGCTCAAGCAGAGCAGCAAGACTCGCAACGTCCCCATCATCATGGTGAGCGCCCGGGGCGAGGAGGAGGATCGGGTCAAAGGGCTCGACACCGGCGCGGACGACTACATCGCCAAGCCCTTTTCACCCCGGGAAATGGTCGCCCGGGTCAATGCGGTGCTGCGCCGGACCCGCGCGGATGAACTGGAGGACGAGGTCGAGATCGCCGGCCTGAGCATCGACAATGTGAGCCACCGGGTCAGCGTCGATAGTCGGCAGGTGGACATCGCGCCCACCGAGTATCGGCTACTGTATTTCTTCATGACCCACGCGGATCGCGCCTACAGCCGCTCGCAGCTACTGGACCAGGTGTGGGGCGATCAGGTCTACGTGGAGGAGCGTACCGTGGACGTGCACGTGCGACGCCTGCGCAAGGCCCTGGAGCCAACGGGCCACGACCGGCTGCTGCAGACGGTGCGTGGCGTGGGTTATCGCTTCTCCGACAAGTCCTGATCCGGGCGGCCAAACTCCGTCGCCAAGAGGCCGGTCGTGGTGCGAATGACCCATGCGTAGTCCGTTGCTCGTCGAGCTGAATGCACTCCTGGCCCCCCTCGCCCTGGGGGCCCTGTTGGTGCTCCTGGGGGCGGGCCTCGCCTGGGTCTGGCCCCTGGTGCTACTCCCCTACCTGGGGCGCCACCTGTTTTATCTGTGGCGGCTCAGCACCCTGATCCGGCGCCATCATCGCCTGGCCCCCCCCTTCCCAGCGGGGCTCTGGGGCGAGGTCTACCGCAGCATCGCCCAGTATCAGCAGCGCGGCCGCAAGCGCCGTAAGCGTCAGATCCGATTCACCCGCCGCTTCCGGGAGGCGGCCAACGCGGTACCCGACGCCCTGGTGATACTGGACAAGCAGCAGCGGATCGAATGGGCCAACCCGGCCGCCGCCCAACTCATGAACATCCGCTGGCCCCGGGACGATGGTTGCCGACTCACCGACGCCCTGCCCCACCCCGACCTTGCATCCTTCATCGCGACGGGCGAGTACAGCCGGCCTCTGGATCTGGCCCCGGAGCACAACCGGATGATCGTGCTGTCCCTGCGCATCACCCCCTTCGGGGAGCGCAAGCGCCAGCGCCTCCTGGTGGGACGGGACATCACCAAGGTCTATCACCTCAACATGATCCGGCGAGATTTCGTGGCCAATGCCTCCCATGAGCTGCGCACGCCGTTGACGGTGATCGCGGGCTTCCTGGAGAGTCTGGCGGACGCACCCGCCACTCCGCCCGCCCACCGCCGGCCCCTGTCCTTGATGCAGCACCAGACCGAGCGCATGCGCAGCATCATCGAGGATCTGCTCACCCTGTCGCGCCTGGAGATGGACGATCAGGCCCAGGATGAGACGCCGGTGGATGTGCCCGACGAGCTCGAGCTCATCCTCCACGAAGCCCGGACCCTGAGCGAGGGCCGCCACCGCTTCCACACCGAGGTCGACGAGGACTTGCTCCTGGTCGGCAACCCGGTGGAGCTACGCAGCGCCTTCTCGAACCTGATCCACAATGCGGTGCGCCACACACCGCAGGGCACCAACGTCCACATTGGTTGGCGCCGGAATGCCGAGGGGCCCTTGTTCTGGGTGGAGGACGACGGGGAGGGCATCGCGCGGGAACATCTGCCCCGGCTTACCGAGCGCTTCTATCGGGTCGATCGCGCCCGCTCCCGGGTCTCCGGCGGGACCGGCCTGGGGCTGGCCATCGTCAAACATGTCCTCAACCGTCACGACGCCCGGCTGATGATCGCGAGCGACTTGGGCCAAGGCTCCCGCTTCGCCTGCCGCTTCCCATCGGAGCGGGCGCTCTACCGCCGGGAGAAGGTGGCCGAGGCGGTACAAGCTTGACGCCGGGTTTACGCGGATCACCGGTGGTGGGAATCGGGACCCGTACCTGGCCTCCTCAGTACCAGAGGCCGCCCACATGCCAGCGGGGAGGACGGGGCTCGGAATAGGCGAGGGGCACCGGTGTCTCCCGCCCCGCACCCCCACTTAGGTGGAGTGCGGGATCGAGTCGAGGTAGAGGCCGCTCCAACTCCAAGAGCCGGGTGATCCGCTCCTCGGTCGGTGAGTGACTCCGCAGGAGCGAGGGGTCCGGTAGCGCCCGCCCGGGGAGCAACATCTGCTCCCAGAATCGGGCCTGATACCGCTCCAGCTTATCCAGAGCCGACGCCAGACCGGCCGGGTCCCCGGAGAGCTCGGCGGCACTGCGGTCCGCCTCGTACTCCCGGTTGCGGGACAGGGCCAGCTGGGCCAGCGCGCTCAGGGTCGGCCCCGCCAGCAGGACCAGCAGAGCCCCCAGGGGCGGCACCTCCAGCCCCAGCAACAGCAAGGGGATGCTCGCCACCAGCAGGACCTGGCCCAGGAGCCCAAGTAGACCGGTGATCCGGCTCACGGTGTCCGCGAAGCTCATCACCTGGATATCGCCATTGGCAACATGGCTCACCTCGTGGGCCAGCACGCCGGCGAGCTCCCGGAGATTCAAATGGCGCAGAAGCCCGTCGGAGAGGACGATGGCAGCGTCGGACCGGCGCCCCGTGGCAAAGGCGTTCATCAACCGGGTCGGCAGGTAATAGAGCCGCGGCAGCCCCTCGAGGCCGGCCCGGAACGCCAGCTCCTCCAGGATGGCGTAGAGCCGAGGCGCTTGCCGGCGCGGCAGGGGGCGGGCCCCTTACAGCCCAAGCACCAGCCGGGGCGAGGCGACGGGGTTGGCCAGGAAGAGCACGGCCACGCCTAGCAGGGTCCCCCAGGCAAAGGGGGCGCCGCCGACCACCCAGGCGAGATAGCCGAGAAGCAGGGCCAGCAGGGCGAGCAGCAGAAGCTGCTGCAGGTCGTTTCTGACCTTATGCTCCCGGAGGCGCTGGCGATCCATGGGCCGAAGGTGGGGGTGCCGAGTGGATCCCGAAAGAGAATGAGGCCGATCGGCACGCCGCCGGCCGCGCCACAGGGGACAAGACCCAGCCCGCCCTGGCCGGACCCTAGAAGCGCTCCTCGACCCGGATAGACTCGAAACCGAGCTCGCGCGCGACCTCGGTCGCCCGGTCCAGGGTGTGGAATACCTTAGGGGCACCAGCCGAGCCGGTGTAAGGGAACTGCTCCCCGGCAGCGCTCCGCAGGAGCAATACCCAGCCGTCGGACGCGTCCAGGGGGGTAACGATGGCCTCCTGGAGCTCCCCGGCGTGTACCGCCTTCATGACGTGATCGTGCTCCATGGTGCTTACCTCCCGGTTAATGGGCGATCGGTTGGCGACCTAGTGGCAGCATGCTGCCCAGTAGAAAGACCTTACCGCTGATATGGCACAACACGAATCTTAACGCCCTCCTGGCCCAACCGCACTGCGGCGATTGAACGAGCGGCTCTGGGGCACCTACGCCCCCTGCGGGGGGCTGGCATCGACGGGGCCCTCACCGCTCGTCAGCCAGGACCAGCCGGTTGTGATAGAGGTCGCTGACCAAAGGGACTCGGTTCTCCAATACTGCGAGCAAGGCCCGGGAAGCCCAGGCAATTGGCGGAGATCGGACATCAGCGGGGTCAGGGAGTCCGCCCAACTCGGCGGCCCGGGGAATTGGGACGAACCCCCGGTTCGGGACCCGATCCAGGGGTGCGGACAAGGGCTCAGTTGTCTTCCGCTAACGATGAGACCAGACCCACGAGGGACCATTCGATGACTCCCGATACAACCGCCTCGACCGGCTCGCTACCGGACCGGCGCACCCAGCCCAGGGTGGAAGCCAAGATCCAGGTCCGGCTGGCCCCCGACACAGGGAACGAGTCCATCGGCGCCCAGAATCTGGACCTGTCCTGGGGGGGCGCCAGCCTACTGCTACCTGATACTCGCCTCCGGGTGGGCGAATCCGTCAAGTTGGAGTTTCCCTGGACCCCGGGGCGCTCCTTCTACGCCCGCGCCGAGGTGATCCGCTCCGAAGAGGTCAGCGACGGATTCCTGACCGGGGTGCGGTTTTCCAAGTTGTTGGTTCGGCACGAGACGCGGCTCGAGCGCCTGCTCACCCTGCTAATCGACCCGAACCGCCGGCGACCGGAGGAGCTGTCGCTCTCGCCCCAGATCGATCTCGACTTCATGGACGTGGACGGAGTTGCCACAGCCCTCGAGGAGATCCGCGGCGGGCGCTACAAGGTCACCTCCTTCCGGCCCTACGAGGCCGACCAGAGTCTCATGCTGGTACTGATCTGGCAGGGCCGAGTGCCGCTCCTCCGACTGCGGGCCCGGGTCAAGGAGCTGCGCAGCGTCCAGATCAAGCGCCCCCAGCTGACTGCCTCGGCGGCCGCACAGGCACCCACCTTATTCCTAATGGATCTCGCCTTCGAGCACCCCCTGGGGGATCTCAAGCGCACCATCGATCCCTTGACGGACCGGCTGAGCGAGCGAGGCTATCTGCTCCAGACGGCCGCCTGATTCGCCCCGGTTGCGGAGCCCGCCGTGCCTAGCCCGTGAGGGCAGCAAAGACGGCGGGCAGGCGCTCCGGGAGCTTCTCCACCTGGTCGACGATGGAGTAGTTGTTCTCGCCGAAGATGCGGGCCACATAGCGGTCCGCGTTGGGGTCCAGGGTCAGGCAGTAGGTGTGGATCCCTTGCATGGCCAGGTCCTCCACCGCCTTCTTGGTGTCGTGGCGCAGGTACTGGGGGTCCCGCTCGTCGATGTCGGCGGGCTCCCCGTCGGTGATCACCAGCACCAGGCGCTTGGTGGCGCTCTGCTGGGTGAGATGCCAGCCGGCGTGGCGCAGGGCCGCCCCCATGCGGGTGGAGAGCCCACCGCGCATCCCCGCCATCCGTGACTTGGTCTCGTCGTCGTAGGGCTGGGTGAAGTCCTTGAAGCGGTAGTACTGCACGTCGTGGCGTCCGTCGGAGGCGAAGCCATGGACGGCGAAGTTGTCGCCTATGGAGTCGATGGCCCAGGCTAGGAGCCCCGTGGACTCCCGGGTCAGGTCCAGAATCGAGGGCGCATCCAAATAGCCCGGCTCCCCCTCCTTCGCGCCCACCTTCTCGTTGGTGGACTCCGAGAGGTCCATGAGGACGACGATGGAGAGGTCGCGCACGTGGCGGCTGATGCGGATGTTGATCCGCGGGTCTGGCATCACGCCCCGGCGGATGTCGATCATGGCCCGCACGGCGGCATTGAGGTCCAGCTCCTCCCCCTCCTCGTAGCCCCGCCGGCGCACGATCCCCTGGGGCTGCAGGGCATCGATCAGGTGGCGGATGCGACTCGCCACCGGCTTGTGCTTGGTGAGGATCTCGTCCATCCGCTCGGGGTCCCCCCGGCCCTGACGGCGCTCGATCACCGTGGCCCAGTCCGGCCGATAGAGCTGGGCGTGGTAGTCCCACTCCTGGTAGTGATAGGGGTCTGAGACCGGCTCCTTGCCCCACATCTGGTTGAAGCTGACCCCCGCGTCCTCGTAGGGAAAGAATTCGGTGGCGCAGACCCAGATCTCCTGGGCGTCGTCCCCGGCGAGCTCGCAGTCCACCTCGTTGGCCATCTCCACGGCGGAGACGTATTTGCGCACCTGCCGCTGGGAGGCGGGCAGATAGTCGATCCCCTGGGAGAGGAACAGGTTCTCGTCAAAGGCCCAGCAATAGCGGTTGTCGTCTCGGTAGGGGATGGGCCAATTCTCCAGCACCCGCAGGTTGGGCAGCGGGACCCGCTGGACCACCTGGTTGTAGAAGGTGACCCCCGCCTCCCAACTGATGCGGTTGTCATCGGCCCGCGCATCCAGGGCCTGGCGAAAGGCCTCGGCGGTCTCGTTGATGAGATCGAGCTCGTCCCGGTAGTCCGGGTCCAGCAGGGCCTGGGCCTGGCGCAGCATGAGATCCATCGTGGGATGGAGCTCGACATAGGGATCGCTCGGGGTGAGCGGCGCGGTGAAGAAGCCGAGCCAGAGCTTGCGCAGCCCCGGGAAGTCCCGGATCGCGAGGCTCTCCACCCGGGCGTCCTCGAAGAGCTCGATGAGCTTCATCTGGGCGGGGTTGAGCTGCTCCGCGCTCAGGGGGGCGGTCGTGTAGACCATGTGGGCGGCGCAATGGGCCGCGGCGGCCCTGTAGGTCTCCAGGCCCGAGATGCCCCGATAGGCGTCGAAGGCATCCGGCAGATGGATCTGGAAGTCCTCCACGAAGGGCTTGAGACCGAGCCGGCTCTCGTAGTCGCCCGAGGTCGGCCGCATGAAGAAGGCCCGCGCCCACAGGGCCCGGAGATAGAAGTTGAGCTTGCGCTGGTTGTCCACGAACAGGGTGCCGCGGCGCTCCTTCTGGAGCACCGCCCGGGAGGACTCGGTCTTGAGGCCGAAATAGGCCATCTGGCCATCCAGGTCCCGGGCATGGGCCTGGGCCCCCCAGAGCGCCCAGCGGCGCAGGCCCCCCAGGGTGAGCTTGCCCAAGAGCTCGTCCATGTTCTCCATCATGGGCCGCAAGCCCCGGGGGGCCTTGCCGGCCAGCAGGTGCAGCAGGCTCAGATAGCCCCGCAGCACCTCGGCATCCCCAAGCCGGCTGGCGGCCAGCGGCATGTTGCCCATGATCAGTGTGAGCACGGTGCCGGAGGTATGGGAGGCGAGCTTCATCAGGGCGCTCACCACATCCGGGATCACGTCCTCCCCCACCTCCTTGGCCACCGCCGGGGCCTCCTGCACATAGGTGAGGATCAGGTCCTCACCGCGGTTCAGGCTGCACATGGCCTTCATGCCGGTGAGATAGTGCTCCAGACCCCGGGGCGACATGACCCGGGCGGCCTCCTGATAGCTGGATTCCAGGGCCTGCTTGTGGGGATGCTCAGGCTCGGTCTTGAGGCAGGCGACGTATTCGCTGAAGTTGATGGACATGGATTTGAGTGGCGAGTGGCGAGTAACGAGTGCCGAGGAGGATAGGCCGCGGGCACGGCAACGCCGGCTGACCCTTAGGGATCAAGCTGGTAATCGATGGTCAGGCGGTCCGCCGCTAGGGGGCGGAAGTGGTTGTCCGCGAACGCCTGGTGGTCCGGGTGGTCACGATAGGTGTCGATTACCGCCGCGTCGGCGAAGCGCACCAGCCAGCAGTGCCGGTAGGCCGCATCCTCTCGCACGCTGGTTCCGGTGTTGACGTGGCGCACACCCGGGATTTCGGCAAGGACGCGGCGCCCCTCGGCCATCATGGCGGTGGTCTGGGGCGGCTGCGCGCGGGTGTTGTAGAGCACCAGGTGCTCCACCTCGCTCCAGGGACGACAGCCCACGAGCACCGCCTCGGCGCGGCCCGACCCGCCCCAGAGGGTGATGCAGCGCTCCACCTCGGCCTGGATGGCGGCCTGGACCCCCTTGGTCAGATCCGTGTAGCCGCGCCGGTCCGGCTCCGCCGCGTTGGCGCGGATGGCCGCCCCAGCGGCATCCGCCAGGGCCGTGTAGTAATTGATCTTGGCCACCCCGTTCGCGATGAGGCGCCGGAACTGGTCGTCGCCGAGACCGGTCCCCCCGTGGATCACCAACGGAATGGCGAGCTGCGCATTGATGGCGGCGAGTCGCTCGAAGTCCAGCCGGGGCTCCCCCCGCATGCGTCCATGGACGGTGCCGATGGAGACCGCCAGGAAGTCGACCCCGGTCTCCCGCACATAGCGCACAGCCTCCTCGGGGGCCGTGTAGACGACCTCCCCGGGATGGCGCTCGGCATCCTCCCCCTCTACCCCGGCCACATAGCCGAGCTCGCCCTCCACGGGGACGCCGCAGGCGTGGGCCATCTCCACCACGGCGCGGGTGCGGGCGATTTTCTCCGCCAGGGGTTGGGTGGAGGCGTCCACCATGACCCCGTTGAAGCCCTGGCGGATGCCCCGGACCGCCGCCTCCAGGGAGCTGCCGTGGTCCAGGTGGATGGCCACCGGGACGCTGGCGCGCTCGGCGGCGCGGCGCACCGCCGGCATCAGGAGCTCCGGGTCGAAATAGGAGTAGTGCGACTCCGCCAGGCTCAGGATCACCGGGGCGCGCTGGCGCTCGGCCCCCGCCAGGATGGCCTGGAGGAAGTCCAGGCTGACCAGGTCGAAGGCGCCTACGGCGTAGCCGTTCCCATGGGCGTGGCGAAGCATGTCACCCAGGTGCACTAACATGGCGCCGTACCTCCGAAAGCGGGTCCGCCTTGAGCGGCGGGGTCAGAAATAGGTGTTGACGGCGGCGTCCAGGGTGTCGCGCATGTCCGGGTCGTCCGTCAGGGGCCTCACCAGGGCCATCCGGCAGGCGGACTGGGGGTCGATCCCCTTGCCGATGAGCTGGGCGGCATAGACCAGGAGCCGGGTAGACATGCCCTCGTCCAGGCCGTGGCC
Source organism: Chromatiaceae bacterium (assembly GCA_041753195.1). GTDB lineage: Bacteria > Pseudomonadota > Gammaproteobacteria > Chromatiales > Chromatiaceae > Thiodictyon. The sequence continues at coordinate 5,939 of JBGSUY010000424.1, read as the reverse complement.
CTTGAGGTTACGGCTGCGCTGGGCCACCTGGACCAGCTTCTCGGCGGTCTTGGCATCGGTTCCGCCCTCGTGGGCGACGATCTCGGTCTCGATCTCCGCGCTCGGGTAGTCGAAGTCCAGTGCACCGAAACGCTGCTTGGTGGACTGCTTCAGGTCCTTCATCAGGGACTGATAGCCCGGGTTGTAGGAAATGACGATCTGGAAGTCCGGGTGGGCCTGGACCAGCTCGCCCTTCTTCTCCAGGGGCAGGTTGCGGCGGTGATCGGTCAGCGGATGGATGACCACGGTGGTGTCCTGGCGGGCCTCCACCACCTCATCTAGGTAGCAGATGGCACCGGTGCGGGCGGCCACGGTCAAAGGCCCGTCCTGCCACCGGGTCCCGTTGATGTCTAGGAGGAACCGGCCCACCAGATCCGAGGCGGTCATGTCCTCGTTGCAGGCGACGGTGATCAGGGGCTTACCGAGCTTCCAGGCCATGTACTCCACGAAGCGGGACTTGCCGCAACCCGTGGGGCCCTTCAGCATCACCGGCATGCGTGCCGCATAGGCGGCCTCATACATTTCCACCTCGTTGGCCACGGAGCGGTAATAAGGCTCTCTCTCGATCAGGTACTGCTTGCGGTCGATTTCACTCATGGACTTGAACCTGACTCGCGTTTGATTAAGCTGGATCTTCCATAGAGGACCCGTCGTCGCGAACGAAAAGCCCCCGCCCCGCGCCGCGGAGCAGGGGCCTTCTTTCATCCCTGGACAGATCGTATTTCGCGCGAGCGAAATACGATTCAGACCGGCTTGCCGCGGTAGATCACCATGGCCGCGCCCTGGGACTGGGCGTAGTTGTCATAACCGACCAGACGCACGTGGTTCTTGGGGTGGGCCTTGTGGCAGGCCTTGGCCTCGTCCAGGATGCGGTCCACGTCGGTCTCGCCGAACATGGGCAGTTTCCACATGTACCAATAGTGGTCGAAGGCGTTCTCCGGCTCGACGTGCTCGATGGCCGGATTCCAGCCCTTGCGCACCAGGTATTCCACCTGCTTGCGGATGCCGTCCTGCTCCATGGCCGGGAGATAGGAGAAGGTCTCGAACTTGCGGCTGTTGACGTCTTCGAGACTGGATTGATAGTCCTGCATTTCGCTCATTGGGTTCAGCTCCAAAGCTTAGGGGTTCTTGATTCGACGGTCGTGGCTAGGTTCAGCCTTCTGGAATCTAGTAGCGAGTCTCTAGTGGCGAGTAGCGAGTTAATTGGCCTCGCTACTCGCACCTCGCTACTCGTAACTCACTTATGAGCCACATCCAGCTTGTCGACGGTGTCGAACTCGAACTTGATCTCCTTCCAGGTCTCCATGGCGGCCTTGAGCTCTGGGCTCGACTTGGCGGCCTTGGTGAGGACCTCCTTGCCTTCCTTCTCGATGGCTACGCCCTCGTTGCGGGCCTGGACGCAGGCCTCCAAGGCCACGCGGTTGGCCGCGGCGCCGGCCGCGTTGCCCCAGGGATGACCGAGCGTACCGCCGCCGAACTGCAGGACCGAGTCGTCGCCGAAGATGGTGACCAGGGCCGGCATGTGCCACACATGGATGCCGCCGGAGGCGACCGGGAAGACACCGGGCATGGAGCCCCAGTCTTGATCGAAGAAGATGCCGCGGCTGCGGTCTTCCTTGATGTAGCTATCGCGCATGATGTCGATCCAGCCCAGGGTGGCCTCGCGGTCGCCCTCGAGCTTCCCGACCACGGTGCCGGAGTGCAGGTGATCGCCGCCGGATAGGCGCAGGATCTTGGTCAGCACCCGGAAGTGGATGCCGTGGTGGGGGTTGCGGTCGAGCACCGCATGCATGGCGCGGTGGATGTGCAGCAGCAGGCCATTGTCGCGGCACCATTGGGCGAGGCCCGTATTGGCGCAGAAGCCGCCGGTGATGTAGTCGTGCATGATGATGGGAGCGCCGATCTCCTTGGCATGCTCGGCGCGCTTGAACATCTCGTCCGGGGTCGGGGCGGTGACGTTGAGATAATGCCCCTTGCGCTCGCCGGTCTCACGCTCGGCCTTGTCGATGGCGTCCATGACGAAGTCGAAGCGCTGGCGCCAGCGCATGAAGGGCTGGGAGTTGACGTTCTCATCGTCCTTGGTGAAGTCGAGCCCGCCGCGCAGACACTCGTAGACCGCACGGCCGTAGTTCTTGGCGGAGAGGCCGAGCTTGGGCTTGATGGTGCAGCCGAGGAGGGGCCGGCCGTACTTGTTCATGATGTCGCGTTCGACCTGGATGCCGTGGGGCGGGCCGTTGCAGGTCATGACATAGGCGATGGGGAAGCGCACGTCCTCCAGACGCAGGGCCCGCACCGCCTTGAAGCCGAAGACGTTGCCGACGAGCGAGGTGAAGACGTTGACGACCGAGCCTTCCTCGAAGAGGTCGATCGGGTAGGCGATGAAGGCGTAGTAACAGGTATCGTCGCCCGGGACGTCCTCGATGGCATAGGCACGACCCTTGTAGTAATCGAGATCGGTCAGGAGGTCGGTCCAGACGGTGGTCCAGGTACCGGTTGAGGACTCGGCGGCCACGGCGGCGGCGGCCTCTTCACGCGGCACGCCCGGCTGGGGGGTGATCTTGAAGCACGCTAGGAGGTCGGTGTCCTTGGGGGTGTAATCCGGCATCCAGTAAGTCTCGCGGTACTCTTTCACGCCCGCGCTGTAGCTCTTTGCCATTGGCGAATGTCCTCCGAAACGGATGGTTTGACAGGCCGCACCGGGATGGGGCGGCCAAGACTCGGGGCTAGCGCGGTGCCTAGGGCCGACGGTCGCGTCCAGGAGGCGCGGCACCACGCAACCTGGCGCGGAATTATAGGCAGCAACCCTATAATTACTAGTCAATATTTCTAATATCACTGATAAGCATAAGCTTATATCTATAGGTGACAGAAAAAGTAGGCCTATGTCGATCAATGTTTCCTTGCGCCAGCTTCGGGTCTTCGAGGCGGTGGCGCGCCTGTCCAACTACACCCGGGCTGCGGAGGAGCTCCACCTCAGCCAACCGGCGGTCTCCATGCAGGTGCATCAGCTGGAGGACGCGGTCGGCCTGCCGCTCTTCGAGCGCCTGGGCAAGGCCATCGTGCTGACCGAGGCGGGACGGGAGATCTATCAGTACAGCCGCGGCATCAACCGCTCACTCCAGGAAATGGAAGAAGTCATGGAGGCCCTGAAGGGGGTCAACCGTGGCCGACTGCACGTGGCGGTGGCCAGCACCGTCAACTATTTCGCGCCGCGGCTTCTGGCGATCTTCCACCAGCGTTATCCCGGGATCAGCCCGCGCCTGGATGTGACCAACCGGGAGTCCCTGGTACGGCTGCTGGACGCTAACAGCATCGACATCGCCCTGATGGGCGCACCGCCACAGGACGTGGACGTCGAGGCCGAGCCCTTCACGGACAATCCGCTGGTGGTCATAGCCCCTCCGGGCCACCCCCTGGCCGAGGCGTGTGAGATCCCCTTGAGCCGTCTAGAGACGGAGATCTTCGTGATGCGCGAGGAGGGCTCCGGGACCCGCCAATCCATGGAACGTCACTTCCGGGAGGCCGGGATGACCATCCGTCACGGGATGCAGATGACCCGCAACGAGGCTGTCAAGCAGGCGGTCCGCTCGGGCCTGGGCTTAAGCGTGGTGTCCATGCACACCATCGAGCTGGAGCTCGAGACCCGCCGCCTGGTGATCCTGGACGTCCAGGGCTTCCCGCTGCCGCGGAAGTGGTACCTGGTCTATCGGCGGAGCAAACGGCTCTCCCCGGCGGCGGCGGCCTTTCGAGACTTCGTGCTACGCGAGGGACCCCAGATCGCCGCCCCCGTGCCTTTGCCGCCCCAGGACCCGGCCCCCTGACTACTGTTGGCTCCGGCGTTCGCCGCCCCCGCTCCCCTCGCCCATCGGAGTCATGCATGGAATACACTAGGGCGTCGCCCCAAGTTGACAGTTGGGGATGACCAGCCAAGTCACCCTCTCACAGCGTAACGCCGCGCCTTGGGGACCCTGGGGACCGGAGCTCCGCCCGCAACAGCCGACTAGACCATGCCTCACCGTCACCCTCTCCTGAGCGCCATCGACGACCCGGCGGACCTGCGCCGTCTCCCCGAGGCCCAGCTCCCCCAGCTCGCCGCCGAGCTGCGCAGCTTCCTGATCGACAGCGTCGCCCAGACCGGGGGCCACCTGGCCGCCGGGCTTGGGGTGGTGGAGCTCACCGTCGCACTGCACTACGTCTTCGACACGCCCCGGGATCGCCTGGTCTGGGACGTGGGCCACCAGGCCTATCCCCACAAGATCCTCACCGGAAGGCGGGCCCGCATGGGAAGCCTGCGCCAGGCGGGGGGGCTGTCCGGTTTTCCCAAGCGCAGCGAGAGCGACTACGACACCTTTGGGGTAGGACATTCCAGCACCTCGATCAGCGCGGCCCTCGGCATGGCGATCGCCGCCCGCCAGGCGGGGGAGCATCGGCATGTGGTAGCGGTCATCGGCGACGGGGCCCTGAGTGCCGGCATGGCGTTCGAGGCCCTGAACCATGCCGGGCCCACGGACTTGGATCTGTTGATCGTGATCAACGACAACGAGATGTCCATCTCCCCGCCCGTGGGGGCGATCAGCGGCCACCTTGCCCGGCTCCTTTCGGGCAAGCTCTACAACACGGTGCGAGAGGGCGGCAAGAGTGCGCTGAAGGCCCTGCCCCAACTGCGGGAGCTGGTGGGCCGCTGGGAGGAGCACATGAAGGGCATGGTGATGCCCGGGACCTTGTTCGAGGAGCTGGGCTTCAATTACATAGGCCCGGTGGACGGCCACGATGTGCATGCCATGATCCGCACCCTATCCAACATGCGTGACATGCCGGGACCCCGCATCCTGCACGTGGTGACCCAGAAGGGCCGGGGCTACGAGCCCGCCGAGGGGCAGCCGGTGACCTATCACGGCGTGAGCCCCTTCGACCGCCAGACCGGACAGCTCCACAAAGGCCCACCGGGGGGGCTCACCTATACACAGGTGTTCGGCGGCTGGCTCAGCGACACCGCCGAGCGCGACCCGCGCCTAATCGGCATCACCCCCGCCATGTGCGAGGGCTCCGGGCTCACCGCCTTCGCCAAGCGCTTCCCGGAGCGTTACTTCGACGTGGGCATCGCCGAGCAACACGCGGTGACGCTCGCTGCCGGCATGGCCTGTGAGGGCCTCAAGCCCGTGGTGGCCATCTACTCCACCTTTCTGCAGCGGGCCTACGATCAGCTCATCCATGACGTCTGCCTGCAGAACCTTGACGTGACCTTCGCCGTGGACCGAGCCGGTCTGGTGGGGGCCGACGGGGCCACCCACGCCGGGAGCTTTGACCTGAGCTACGGGCGCCCCCTGCCCAACCTGATGATCCTTGCCCCCTCGGACGAGAACGAGTGCCGGCGGATGCTGCGTACCGCCTACGAGCATCCAGGGCCCGCCCTGGTGCGCTACCCTCGGGGCCGCGGTCCCGGCGCCGCGATCGATTCGGATGCCCCAGCCCTACCCATCGGACGCGGCCGCCTCCTGCGGGAGGGCAAGCGGGTAGCCCTCCTGGCCTTTGGAAGCCTGGTCACCCCGGCCCTCAGGGCGGCGGAGGAGCTCGATGCGACGCTCGCCGATATGCGCTTCGTCAAGCCCTTGGACCTGGACCTGATCCTCAATCTGGCCGAGACCCACGGGCTCCTGGTCACCCTGGAGGAGAACAGCATCGCGGGCGGCGCGGGCAGCGCCGTGGCGGAGGTTCTCTCCGCCCACCACCGCTGGTTGCCCTGTATCCACCTGGGCCTGCCGGACCTCTACCTCGACCAGGCGGAGCCCGATGCGCAGTTGGCGACCTGCGGCCTCGACCTTGCCGGCATTACCGCCCGAGTGCGCGGCGAGCTCTCGGCCCTCGATCAGGCCGTCGACACGCCCTCGATGCCGGGCCAC
>JBGSUY010000423.1:0-6378 GCA_041753195.1 Chromatiaceae bacterium | reverse complement strand
GTGGGTGCCGGACAGCGCGTCCGCTGCTAGGCCCGCTGGGCGGGAGGTCGAAACGTCGAGGCCCGGGGTCTCGGTGGCGTTCATCGGAGGTCAGGGTGGCGAGGGCGGCCCTGCCAGGATCAGGTAGACCCACGCGAATGCCACGCGGGCACCCTCGACGACCCGATCGCGGGCGATCAGCTCCCGTTCGGCCAGGGCATCCAGGCTGTCGCCGAACTGTCTCCAGCCAAGGGAGGCGGAGGGGCCTTGGGCGTCATCGTGGAGCCCCATGAAGGCGGCGGAGCCGAGGGGATCCCCCGCCCCGTCCTGCAGGTAGCGGCGCAGGTGGCGCGCGATCACACGGGACCCCAGGGTCGCACCCTCCAGGACGTATAGACCCCCGAGGGTCTCACTCAGACCGCCTGGGTCTGGCCGCGCCGCGATCGACGGGGCGGGTATCCCGAGGGCGGCGAGGTCCCTGAGCAGGGCGGGAAGCTTGGGCCGCACCGCTGGTATCGGGTCCGGCTGGGCTACAAGGGCCCCGTCCAAGGACGCGAGCAGGGGGGGCTCCAGGGTCCCGTAGACCTGGGCCATCCGTTCGAGGTAGCGGCGGTAGTCGTCCCAGGTGACCGTCGGAGCCATCAGCGCCGCCATGACCGGCAGACATTCCACGGCGACGTGATCGTCGGCCGTGGCGTGGCGCAGGGCGCGGATCAGGGGTTCCGTTCCAGGAACGGGATTGGTCGGGGCGTGTCCAGGATCGGGCGCGTTCACGGCTGAGGTGACTTAGGGCATCACACGGGGCTGCTCAGGCATCTCGGCCCTTAGTCTACCAGCGGTTGGCTCGGGACCCGGGTGCAGCGGCGCCGGCGGGGGACAGCAGGGCTAGAGCCCGGGTCCCCCATCGCCGGGTGGTCCGGAGCGCTTCAGGAAATCGGCAAGCTCCCGGTCCAGTTCCAGGACATGGCCTAAGAACCAGTCCTTGAGGGAGTCGAGCAGGTCCACGTCGAGCCACTGGCGACCGGAGTCACGAAGCGCTCGGGTGAGCATACTGAGCTCAGCGAGCAACTGGTCGTGCTCGCTCTTGTGGTCCGGGAGGTGGGGGTACCCATCGGTGCGCATTACCTCCTCCTCCCGCTGGAAATGCTCGCGCGTGTGTTGGGCCAGCTCCGCCAGCGCCGCGAGCAGGGGCGGTGCATCGGGCCGCCGGATCGGATAGGGGGGAAGGCCGGTCCTGGAACCGTAGTCGCGCGCCAGTCGATTGAGCATGGCGGCGAGGGCCCGATGGTCCTCGTCCATGAAACCCACGTCCAGGGTCCAGCTATCGCGCCATTCCAGGTAAGGGGTGCGGGGCGCTTGGGCAAAGGGCTTCCCGGACCCTGGGCGGCCCGCCGACTCCAGCCCAAAGACCAGCGCCTGCCGGTCGCCATCGGGGGCCCACGGCGTCAGACTCATAGGACCTCCAGCGCCCGGATCACCGCCTCTAAGCCCGGGTCGTCGACCAGCGCCCCCTCCCAGAATCGGAACACCTGGGTCTGCCCCTGCCCGCCCAGGCTCAGGGACGCCATGAAGCCCAAGGTCCCCGCGGGCGCGGGGTGATCCCTTGCCCTTCCCAGTTGGCCGAGCAGGGTCGAGAGGTTGGCCTTTTGACTCGCGGTCAGGGTGCCCCGGCGGGGCTCGTGGCTTGTGTAGTCACCGCTGTTGATCTCGAAGTCCCCATTGGCGGCGACCTCAATCTCCAACATGTAATCGTCCTCGCCGACCACGCGGTAGCTCAGGGGCAGGTGCGGCATGGGATCGATCCCCCAGGGTGGGCCCATTGGCTTGGGTCGAGGCGTAGCCCCGTTCAACTCATCTAGTTTAGTCCCTTGGCGGCCGGGTTGCCGATCGGGGCCTACTAGACCTGGGAGTCGTTCCAGTTGCGGAAGGCGAGCACCCAGGACGGGATTCCCGGGTTGTGGGGGTGCCGCAGGAGCAGTGCCGCGCCGATCTCGATCAGGCGCTCGCGCAGTTCCCGCACCGCCTCCCCCCACTGGGCTTGGGTAAGCCCCGGATTGTCTCCTAGGGTCTCGGCGGCGAGGGACCCGACCCCGGCCCACCAGGCGTTGCTGTCGATGGCACGCCAGAACGCCGGTGGGTCCTGCCGGGCCAGCCCGAGCACAGCGGAGACCTCCGTGGCGCGTGGATGGCCAACCGAGTCCAGCACTTCGCGCAGGCGCTCCAGTGTCCGCACCAGCTCGCGGCTCGGCGGGCCGAAACCTTCAGGGCCGCCGGCGTGCTCTGGGCGTCGATCCTTGGCCCTGGGTCGCCGGTGCTCGGGGCTCATCCCCGGCCGGCCCGCTTGCGCTCGTGCTCCTTCAGGAAACGCTTGCGAATGCGGATGGCGGTTGGGGTGATCTCCACCAGCTCGTCGTGCTCGATGAACTCCAGGGCCTGCTCCAGGGTGAAGCGGATGGGCGGGGTGAGCAGGATGTTCTCATCTGAGCCGGCGGCGCGGATGTTGGTGAGTTGCTTGGCCTTGAGCGGGTTGACGACCAGGTCATTGTCGCGGGAATGGATCCCCACCACCTGGCCCTCGTAAACCTCGGCGCCGGGAGAGACCAGCATCCGGCCCCGTTCCTGGAGGTTGAACAGGGCATAGCCCAGCACCTTGCCCTGGCTGTTTGAGATCATGGCACCATTGCGACGGGGGGCGATGCCCCCCTGGTTGGCGGGGCCGTAATGGTCGAAGACGTGGTACTTGAGGCCGGTGCCGGAGGTGAGCGACATGAACTCGGTCTGGAAACCGATCAGACCCCGGGACGGGATCTCGTAGTCCAGGCGCACCCGGCCCCTGCCGTCGGGGACCATGTCCTTGAGCTCCCCCCTGCGCTCCCCCAGGGCCTGCATGATGGCCCCCTGGGAACTCTCGTCGAGGTCCACCGTGAGCAGTTCATAGGGCTCGCAGATGACTCCGTCAATCTCGCGGAAGATCACCTCGGGCCGCGACACCGCGAGCTCATAGCCCTCCCGGCGCATGGTCTCCAGGAGCACCGAGAGGTGCAACTCGCCGCGGCCCGAGACCCGGAACTTCTCCGGGTCCGTCCCCTCCTCCACCCGTAGGGCCACGTTGTGGATCAGCTCCCGCTCTAGGCGCTCCTTGAGCTGGCGGGAGGTGAGGTACTTGCCCTCGCGTCCCGCGAAGGGGGAGGTGTTGACCTGAAAGGTCATGGCCACCGTGGGCTCGTCCACCGCCAGCGGTGGCATGGCCTCCACGTGCTCCGGGTCGCACAGGGTGTCGGAGACGTTGGGGGCATCGAGCCCCGTGAGGGCCACGATGTCGCCGGCGCTGGCCAGCGGGACTTCATAGCGGTTGAGTCCCAGGTAGCCGTAGACCAGGCCCACCTTGGCCTTCTGGCGGGCGCCATCGGACTTGACCACCACCACCTGCTGGTTGGGTCGCACGCTCCCGTGGCGGATGCGCCCCACGGCGATGGCCCCCACGAAGCTCGAGTAGTCCAGGGTCGAGATCTGCATCTGGAAGGGGGAGTCCGGGTCCACCTCGGGGGCCGGGCAGTGCTGGACTATGGTCTCGAACAGCGGCGTCATGTCCCCCTCGCGCACGTCATCCGTGAGGCCGGCGTAGCCGTTGATGGCGGAGGCATAGACGATGGGGAAGTCAAGCTGATCGTCGGTGGCCCCCAGCCGGTCGAACAGCTCGAAGACCTGGTCGATCACCCAGTCCGGGCGGGCGCTCGGTTTGTCGATCTTGTTCACCACCACGATGGGCCGCAGCCCGTGCTGGAAGGCCTTGCTGGTGACGAAGCGGGTCTGGGGCATGGGCCCCTCCTGGGCGTCCACCAGGAGCAGCACCGAGTCCACCATGGAGAGGACGCGCTCCACCTCGCCGCCGAAGTCCGCGTGGCCCGGGGTGTCCACGATGTTGATGCGGTAGTCCCGCCCGTTCAGCTTAAGGCGCAGGGCGGTGTTCTTGGCCAGGATGGTGATGCCGCGCTCGCGCTCCTGGTCGTTGGAGTCCATCACCCGCTCCACGGGCCCGAACCGCTCCCCCAGGGTCCCGGACTGCTCGAGCAGCTTGTCCACCAGGGTGGTCTTGCCATGGTCCACGTGGGCGATGATGGCGATGTTGCGTAGATTCTCGATCACGGTCGAGTTGCTCCCGGAGAGGCTGCCACCCGATAACGGGTCCTTTGTCCCGCTGGGGATAAACCGCGGGGCGCAGAGTATATGCCGAGGTTGGACCGCACGCCTTGGTTGAGGCCAATCGGGGAGGGTAAAAGTGGCCTAAAAGTGGCCAAACACAAGATTAAAGCTTATAGAACATTGCATTAAGATCTGTTTGTTCGACTTAATATGGAAACTATACGGCAACACGGCATCAGTCAAACGTATTCCGGGGATGCCAACAATCGCTGTGGATAACTTTGTGGGCAAACCTTGCGAAAGCGCGTCCGGGGTGCGCCGTTACTGGCGCAGCTTTAGATTGGCCGGTTTTTGACCGGCTACAAAAAAACCTTTGGAGCCAGTGGGATAGATATTGGCCGGTGGCCCCTGCCCCGGTGGGGTCCAGCTCTGGGGACGAGTCGGTGACGCCCTTGGAGCGCTGTGCACAGCGCCGTCACCTGTGGGGTGGAGTGGGGTCATGAGGTCGCGGGCCCGAGCCCCGGGACGCTACCTTCGGGCGGGTCCCCTCCGAGTCCGCATGACTGGCGAAGGAATCAAGGTATTCGAATATGCTGATGAAACAGAGCGTTTCGCGTGACCGCAATAGACTTGCGCTCGCGGGGGAAAAGCCCGAGCATAGCTAGCGAGGACACGCCGGCCTCAAGGTTGGCGGCATCACCACAACGCCCCCCGTGGGGCTACCCCCCCAGATCTCGAGCCGTAACAGTCAAGCATGACGCCTGCCGACCTGAAACCCGTCCGCGATCACATCGCCTCCCGCATCATCGGCCAACAACAGTTCATCGACAGCATGCTGATCTGCCTGCTGAGCGATGGACATTTGCTGGTGGAGGGCATGCCGGGGCTGGCCAAGACCACCGCCGTCAAGGCCCTGGCCGAGTCCGTCGAGGGGGACTTCCACCGGGTCCAGTTCACGCCGGATCTGCTCCCCTCGGATCTCATCGGCACCGACATCTACCGTCATGAGAAGGGTGAGTTCGAGTTCCGCCAGGGGCCCCTCTTCCACAACATACTGCTCGCGGACGAGGTGAACCGGGCCCCCGCCAAGGTCCAGTCGGCCCTGCTGGAGGCCATGGCGGAGCACCAGATCACGGTGGGGCAGAGGACCTATCCCCTCCCCCGGCTCTTCATGGTGCTGGCGACCCAGAACCCGGTGGAGCAGGAGGGGACCTACCACCTGCCAGAGGCCCAGCTCGACCGCTTCCTGATGGAGGCCGTGGTCACCTACCCGACCCGGGAGGACGAGCTCCAGATCCTGGATCTGGACAGCCAGCAGCAGAAGCAGAACTACACCGCGCCCAGCAAGCGGCTGACCCAGGCGGAGCTGTTCGCCATGCGCCGGGACGTGGCTAACCTGTACCTGGATCCAAAGCTCCACAACTACATCGTCGACCTGGTGCAGGCGACCCGCAACCCCAAGCTCTACGACACCGACCTGGGCCGCTGGTGCCGCTTCGGGGCCTCGCCCCGGGCGAGTATCGGGCTGGCCCGCTGCGCCCGCGCCCGCGCTTGGCTGGATGGGGACCAGTTCGTCGCACCCCACCACATCCAAGGCGTGGCCCCGGAGATCCTGCGTCATCGCCTGCTCCTCACCTTCGAGGCGGAGGCGGAGGGGATCACCACCGACGAGTTTGTGAATCGGCTGCTGAATCTCGTCGCCATTCCTTGAGTTTCATGTCGCAGATTCACCATCCCCGGTTCGCTGCGACTCGGGATCGGAAAATGCGATTTCCCGATCCCTCCGCAGCCCCAGGCGGTCGGCTGGTGCTCGCGCCTGTCCGAACTGCGGCAGTGGGCCTGGTGCCATGAGCCTCTATCCCCGACTCGACGATCTGCTAGAGCTGCGCCATCAGGCCCATACCCTGGGCATGCCGTCGCACCACCTGGTCAACTCCACCTTCGCCGGACTTTACGCCTCGGTGTTTCGGGGCGCGGGGGTCAACTTCGAGGAGGTGCGGGAGTACCGGGAGGGCGACGACATCCGCTATATGGACTGGAAGGTCACTGCCCGTACCAACCGCCCTCACCTGAAGCTGTTCCGGGAGGAACGGGAGCGCAGCGTCGTCCTGTGCGTGGATCGGGGCCCCCACATGGCCTTTGGCACCCGCGGGACCTTCAAGTCGGTCCAGGCGGCCCGCGCCGCCGCCCTCATCGGCTGGGCGGCGAGCCGGCTCAACGACCGGGTTGGCGGCCTGGTGTTCGGCGACCCCAAGG
>JBGSUY010000422.1:0-2133 GCA_041753195.1 Chromatiaceae bacterium | reverse complement strand
TGGGGCGGCGGCCGCGGAACACGGTGCCCTCCGGGCAACCCGCCCCGATGCGGATGCGCACCCGGTGCAGGCCCCGCGGGGTGCAGCCGCTGCCATTCGACTCCCCCACCCCCTTGCGGCCCGTCGATACCGGAAAGGAGGCCAGGACCTGGTCCCCCTCGAAAAGGGTGAGGGTCTGGCTGGCGATGTCCACCAGGATGCGCCGGGGCTCCCTCATGGCCGCGATGATGCCAGGGACTGGGCAGACCCGGCCAACTGAAGGCGCAGTTCCGCGAGGCCGTCGTAGTTGCCATCGGCCGCCAGTCGATAGCCCTGAACCTCCGGGCGGACGGCTACCACCTGGTCCTCGTACCAGAGGCCGAGGCAGGGCAGGTCCTGGTGCAGCCGCTCCGCGAGGGCCCGGTAGATTCGGGCCTGATCGGCGAGCTCGGGCAGGGCGCGCGCCGCCTCGATGAGACGGTCGGCCTCGGCGCTCCGATAGCGACCCCGGTTGGCCCCAGCGGGCGGAACCGAGGCACTATGGAAGGCATAGCGGAAGATATCCGGCAGCCGGACACCCACCCAGGTGAGCAGGAAGAGCTGGAAGCGCCCGGCCTTGACGTCCCCGAAGAAGGTCCCCCAGTCGTGGCTCTGGACCTTGAGCCGGATCCCCGCCTCCGCCGCCTGGGCCTGGATGGCCGTGGCCAGACGCACCCGGAAGGGATCGCTGGTGGTCTTGAGCGTGAGGGTCAGCGGATGCTCGGGCGTGAAGCCGAGAGATTCGATGCGATCCCGCGCCCCATACGGGTCGAAGGGATAGGGAGTGAGCGCCGGGTGCCCCGCCCAATGCTCCGGGGGGAACAGGGACTCGGCGAGCCGGGCCCGCCCGTGGAACAGGTGCCGCACCAGGGCCTGCCGGTCGATCGCCTGGGCGATGGCCCTGCGCACCGGGAGCTGACCGGTCAGGGGATCCTCCAGGTTGAAGCCCAGGTAGGAGAAGTTGACCCCCGGCCGCGTGTCCACCCGAATCGGGCTTTCGGACCCGCCAAGTGCACCCCGCTGCTCGAGAAATCTCACGAGTTCCGGACCCAAGTCATTCTGCAGCATCTGGATCTCGCCCCGCAGGAGCTTCATCACCCGGACGTTGGGGTCCTTCACGGTGAGGAGCTCCAGCACCTGGCCGTCCCGCCGCCTCTCCAGCCGCAGGCGCCCGGGCTCGAGTCCATCCAGCATCCGGAAGGGCCCGCTGCCCAGGGGCTCCTCGACGAAGGACCGGCCTGCCGCAATCGCGGCGGCGGGCAGGATGCCGATGCCAAGATACGCGGGAAACAGGGGGTCCCGTTCGTGCAGGAGAAACTCGACCTGATCCCCATCCGGGATTCGGATCTCCCGGATCAGGGATAGCAGTACCCGATGGGGCGATGCGGTGACCGGGTCCAGGATGGAGCCATAGGTGGCCGCCACATCGGCCGCCAGGAGTCGCGTGCCGTCGCTGAAGTCGCGGCCTGACTCCCCCAGCTCGAACCGATAGTGGGTGGGCGAAAGCGCCTCCCAGCGGGCGATGCCGGGCACCGGCAGCCCCTGGTCATCGAGCTCCACCAACCGGCTGTACAGCAAGCGGTTGACCCGCTCCGAGGCGGCGTCCGTGGCCAGCCTTGGGTCCAGGTTGCGGGGCGGGTTGGCTAACCCGAAGCGTAGCACACCGTTCGCCGTACTGGCCCGCTTCGCACAGCCCCCCTGGGACGTGAGGAGGAACGGGCTCAGAAGCGGGCTCAGTAAGACATGCCGACGTCTCAACCCCCTGGCCTCACTACAACTCGATCACAAGTGAACGCCCAACGGAGCGAGCGCTAGGCCTTGTGGCCCCGCTCAAAGAGTGCCATGGACTCCAGGTGGGCGGTGTGGGGGAACATGTCCATGACCCCGGCGGCCCGCAGGCGATAACCCAGGCCGTTGACCAGCCGGTCCGCGTCCCGGGCCAGGGTCGTCGGGTAGCAGGAGCAATAGAGGACGCGCTCCACGCCCAGGCGCGGCAGCCAGTCCAGCACCTGCAGCGCCCCGCTGCGAGGCGGGTCCAGCAGGGCATTGGTGAATCGCTCCCGGGTCCAGGGCTGACCGTCCAGCTCCCCGTAGAGGTCCGCGGTGGCGAAGCGG
>JBGSUY010000421.1:0-1692 GCA_041753195.1 Chromatiaceae bacterium | reverse complement strand
GCCCGCCGTGAGGAGCGCCGGATGCTGATGGTCCTCACCGACGGGGAGCCGGACGACACGCCGGAGGCGCTGCGCCTGCTGGGTCTCTGCCGCCAGGCCGGGATCGAGGCGGTGGGCGTGGGCATCGGTGTCGACGTGCGCCACCTCTTCCCGACCGCCATCGAGGTGACGGAGGCCAAGGACCTGAGGGGCGCGCTGTTCGGCATTGCCGAGCGGCTGCTCCTCGGGGCCGCGGCCTGACAGGCGGGGTCCGATCGCTCTGTCCGGGAAACCGGGCGGGTCGGTCGGACCCCGGTCCGTGGCGGGAAAGACGTGTGTCCGTCGCGTCCTTACGCGCGCACGGGGAGAGGCCCGATTGCCTAGGGTGCCAGAAAGACGCGCTCGCGGTGCCTCCTCCGCGGAGGGGGCAGCGCCAACGCGGTTTCGTTCGGTCCTCCCTGGTGAGGCCGAGGAAAGGCGCTAGCTGGGCGCCCAACAAGACCAGCCCTGCGACGAGGCGGCCTCGGCCGCCATTCCACAACCCCACGGGAAGACCGTCTCCCCGTGCGGGGCGTGTGTCTCCCAGTCAAACCGAGGAGACCACACCATGAAGCAATCACGACTGCGGCTCGTCGAGCGCGGCAACCGGTTCGCAGGGCTCGCACCCGAGGACCTCAGCGAGCCCGGGGCCCAGTCCCTGATGGACCTGGCGTTGAAGGTCCTTGCGGCCCGGAACAGGAAGGGCCAAGCCCTCGGAAGTCCCACCGACACCCAGGCATACCTGCGCCTGCGACTGGCGGAGCGCCCCAGCGAGGTCTTTGCCTGCCTGTACCTGGATACCCGGCACCGGGTCATTGCCCTGGAGGAGCTATTCCAGGGCACCATCGACGGGGCGAGCGTGCATCCGCGTGAGGTGGTGCGCCGCGCCCTGGAATGTCGGGCCGGAGCTGTCATCCTGGCCCATAACCACCCATCGGGCGTAGCTGAGCCAAGCCAGGCAGACCTGCGCATCACCGATCGCCTGAAAAGTGCCCTGTCGCTGGTCGATGTGCGCGTCCTCGATCATGTGATCGTCGCCACGGAGGGAGCCGTCTCGTTCGCGGAGCTGGGGTTGCTCTGAGGCGGTCACTGCCAGCCGATCACTACGTCCCGTCTTCGGCGACTTCGCCACGCCCAACAAGCACAGCCCGAAGAGCCCCCTCGCAAGAGGGATCGAAAGAAGCCCCGACGGAACGGCCTGGGTCCTGTCCGACAGGCCCCCTGGTCGTTCCTCACGCGTCTGCGCGGTTGCAACCGGCGATGACGCCGACACCCTGACCAAAGTCGTACTGCGCGTACTGCGTCCGAGACCGGCGACTGCAGACCCCGCCGGCACTCCCCCTCCCAAACAACGCCCGGCAACCCCGGGCCAAGAGGTGATCTATGAAGAGAATCCGCATCGAGGGCGACAGCCCGGATCTGATCGCCGGCTTCGTGACCGGGATCGAGTGGGTCAACGACTCCGCCATCACGGTCGTCGACCTGGACTACAGCAGCCGGACCGCGTTCGTCGTTCTGGAGGACCAGGACGGGTCCGGCGAGGACGAGGACCTGCACCTGACGGCCAACGGCATCGAGGCGAAGGAGTAAGGTCATGGAGAAGCACATCGAGGCGCGCGAGGTGCGCCAGCAAGCTGCCGGGCGTTGGCTCGACGTGCTCGGGGCGCTCGCCCC
>JBGSUY010000420.1:0-8155 GCA_041753195.1 Chromatiaceae bacterium | reverse complement strand
GCCACCGCGGCCTCTCAACAGAGGGCCCGGGCCGCCGGCGTCGTCTGGGGGATCCTGGCCCTCCTGCTGCTCCTGGGGCTCGCCGCCCAGATGCTCTGGTGGAAACGCGGGGACCTGCTGCGCGACGCGGCAGCGCGCCAGGCACTGGAGAGCGTGTGCGATTCTCTGGGTTGCCAGGTGCCTGCGCCGCGGCTACCTGGGACCTTGACGTTGCTCATTCCGACCTTGACGGCGGAGCCCGAGGAAGACGCCCTCATGTTGCACCTCAAGGTGCGCAATGAGGCGGACCTGGCCCAGCCCGCGCCCATCTTGGAATTGGAGCTCTTCGACGTTCAGGGGGATCTGGCGGCGGTGCGGCGCTTCTGCCCCGCCGAGTATGCCCCCGGTGAGCCCCGCCTCCTGGCACCGCGGGCGACGCTTGAGGTCGGTTTGTCCCTGGTCAGGCCCGGACCCGAGCCCGCGGGGTTCAAGGTGCGGCTGCTATGAGCGCCGAGCCCTCGCCGGGTACCGCCCAGCCCCTCCTGCGGCCCCTACAGATCGGTCCTTACCGACTCCCCAACAACCTGGTCCTGGCCCCCATGGCCGGGGTGAGCGATCGCCCTTACCGGACCCTGTGTCGGCGTCTCGGGGCGGGACTGGCCGTGTCCGAGATGGTCTCTTCCGACGCTAGCCTGCGGGGGACCACCAAGTCGGTCCGGCGGCTCGATTTCACCGGGGAGCAGGGCCCCATCGCGGTGCAGATCGTCGGCACCGACCCCAAGGCCATGGCGGAGGCGGCGCGCCTGCACCTGGATCTCGGCGCCCAGATCATCGACATCAACATGGGCTGCCCGGCGAAGAAGGTGTGCCGGGTGGCGGCGGGCTCCGCGCTGCTCAAGGACGAGCCCCTGGTGGGGCGCATCCTCTCGGCGGTCGTGGCGGCGGTCGCTGCCCCGGTGACCCTCAAGATTCGCACCGGCTGGACTCCAGAGACCCGCAACGCCCTCACCATCGCGCGCATCGCCGAGGACTGCGGCATCGCCGCGCTCACCATCCACGGCCGCACCCAGGCCTGTGGCTATGCCACGCCCGCCGAGCACGAGACCATCCGTGAGGTCCGTCACATCCTGCGCATCCCGTTGATTGCAAACGGGGATATCGACTCACCCGATCGGGCTCGGGAGGTGCTGGACTCCACCGGCGCCGATGCTATCATGCTCGGGCGCGGGGCCCAGGGACGACCCTGGATCTTCCGCGACATCGCCGCCTACCTGGCAACCGGCACCAAGCCGCCGGAGCCCCCGGGCGACTGGATCAGGGACCTACTCCTGGAGCATCTCGACCTGCTCTACGGTTTCTATGGCTCCCACGCGGGCGTGCGCATCGCGCGCAAGCACATCGCCTGGTACTGCCGAGGGCTGCCCGGCGCCACCCGGCTCCGAGAGCGGATCAACCGGGCGGACAACCCGAGGGGCCAGGAGGCCCTGGTCTCGGGTTTCTACAACAAGACCGATAGGATGGAGGACGGAGCGGCATGAAGACTGCGATTGCCTTTAACGACCCCCTGGATCTCATGCCCGGTTCGGGAGACCAGCCGTCCCCGACTGTACAGCCGGTCCCCCTCCAGGTCGTCCAAGCCGACCGCCGGGAGCCCCTCGGCAAGTGCGTGGAGCAGGCCCTACGGGCGTACCTCAAGACCACAGACGGCCACGAAATCTCGGACCTCCATCGGCTGGTGATCGAGGAGGTGGAGCGCCCCCTGTTCGACACCGTCCTGCGGCACGTGGAGGGTAACTTGAGCCACGCCGCCAAGATTCTGGGCCTGACCCGCGGCACCCTGCGCAAGCGTCTGGCGGATTACGGGATAGACCGCGGACGCTGACCTCGCCCCGAGGCCCGGGTATCGGGCCCTCCTACCGCTCAACCCGGGACCCCTGGAGGTCCCTCGGAGCACCTGGGAACCTAATCCATGCAATCCATCCGTCGCGCCCTGATCAGCGTTTCCGACAAGACCGGAGCGGTGGATCTCGCCCGGGGGCTGGCAGCCCGGGGCGTGGAGATCCTCTCCACCGGCGGCACCGCGGCCCTGCTCACCGCCCAGGGGATCCCTGTGACCGAGGTCTCGGACTACACTGGCTTCCCCGAGATGATGGGGGGCCGGGTCAAGACCCTGCACCCGCGCATCCACGGGGGCATCCTGGGGCGTCGCGGGGTCGATGACGCCGTCATGCGCGAGAACGAGATCAGGCCGATCGACCTGGTGGCGGTGAACCTCTATCCCTTCGAGTCCACCGTGGCCAACCCAGACTGCACCCTCGCGACCGCCATCGAGAATATCGATATCGGGGGCCCCACCCTGCTGCGGGCGGCGGCCAAGAACCACGCCGGCGTCACCGTTCTGGTGGACGCGGCGGACTACCCCCGGGTGCTGGCGGAGATCGCCGAGAAGGGCGGGGTGAGCGAGGCGACCCGCCTCGACCTGGCGGTGAAGGCCTTCGAGCACACCGCGGCCTATGACGGGGCCATCGCCAATTATCTGGGGGCCCTGATCGAGCACCCCGAGCACAAGGCCCAGGGGTTCCCGCGCACCTTCAACCTCCAATTCCACAAGCGCCAGGCCATGCGCTACGGGGAGAACCCCCACCAGCAGGCCGCCTTCTACGTGGAGCGGGAACCCCAGGAGGCCTCCATCGCCACCGCCCGCCAGCTCCAGGGCAAGGAGCTCTCCTACAACAACATCGCCGACACGGACGCCGCCATCGAGTGCGTCAAGCAATTCGATGAGCAGCCCGCCTGTGTCATCGTCAAGCACGCCAACCCCTGCGGGGTGGCCCTGGGCAAAGACCTGTTGGAGGCCTATGAGCGGGCCTACAGCACAGACGCGGAGTCTGCCTTCGGCGGCATCATCGCCTTCAACGGCGAGTTGGACGCAGAGACCGCCCGCACCATCGTCGAGCGTCAGTTCGTGGAGGTGATCGTCGCCCCCCGGGTCTCGCAGTCCGCCTCCCAGGCGGTGGCCGCCAAGAAGAACGTTCGCCTGCTGGAGTGCGGGGACTGGGCCTCGGAGGCCATCCATCGGGTGGACTTCAAACGGGTCAACGGGGGACTCCTGGTGCAGGACGCGGACCTGCGGCTCACCGACGTGATGCGGACCGTCACCCGAAGAGAGCCCACCCCGGAGGAGATGCTGGACCTACTATTCACCTGGCGGGTCGCCAAGTTCGTCAAGTCCAACGCCATCGTCTACGGACGCGGGCGTATGACCATCGGGGTGGGTGCCGGCCAGATGAGTCGGGTCAACTCCGCGCGCATTGCCTCAATCAAGGCAGAGCAGGCGGGGCTTGCGGTAGCCGGCTCGGTGATGGCCTCAGACGCCTTCTTTCCCTTCCGGGACGGCATCGACCAGGCGGCGGCGGCGGGCATCACCGCAGTGATCCAGCCGGGTGGCTCCCTGCGGGACGAAGAGGTGATCGCCGCCGCGGACGAGCACGACATGGCCATGATCTTCACCGGCATGCGCCATTTCCGGCATTGAAGATCCACCCCACCGCCATCGTCGAGGACGGGGCCCAGGTCCACGAGACGGCGAGCGTTGGGCCCTACACCATCATCGAGTCCGGGGCCGTCGTCGGCGAGGGCTGCCGCATCGAGAGCTGCGTGCGCATCTTCGCCCCCGCCCGGTTGGGTTCCTTCAACCGGGTGTGCCACGGGGTCACCCTGGGCTCCGACGCCCAGGACCTGGGGTTCACGCCCGAGCGGGCGCGGCCCCTCACGATCGGGGACCACAACCACTTCAAGGAGGGGGTGAACATCAGCTGCGGGATCAAGTCCGAGGAGGGCACCCGGATCGGCAGCCGTAATTACTGGATGGCCTTCAGCCACGCCGGCCACGACTGCGTGGTGGGCGACCACAACATTTTTGCCAACACGGCCACCCTGGCGGGTCACGTGGAGGTGGGAGACCGCTGCTTCCTCTCCGGTCAGGTGGCGGTGCACCAGTTCTGCCGGATCGGCTCCTACGCCATGGTGGCCGGGGTGACTGGCGTTCCCCAGGACGTGCCCCCCTACACCCTGGCGGACGGCCACCGGGCCCGCATCCTGGGGCTCAACGTGGTGGGCTTGCGGCGCAACGGCTTCTCCCAGGAGCAACGCAGCCGCATCAAGTCCGTCTACCGGCTCATCTTCCGCTCGAGGCTGCGGCTCGCCGAGTCATTGGTCCGGGCCGAGGCGGAGTACCCCAGCCCCGAGACCACTCAAATCGTCCAGTTCATCCAATCGAGCCGGCGGGGCCTCTGCTCCTTCGCCTGAGTCCTTCCCTCCCCCGCCCGCAGGAGGCCAACAGCATGAAGATCCTCGTCATCGGCGGCGGCGGGCGGGAGCACGCCATCGCCTGGAAGGCCGCCCAGTCCCGCCTGGCGGAACGGGTCTATGTGGCCCCGGGCAATGGCGGCACGGCCCTGGAGCCCGGGGTCGAAAACCTCCCCATCGCGGCGGACGACATCCTCGCCTTGGTGCGCTTTGCCTCGGAGCAGCATATCGGGCTCACCATCGTGGGGCCCGAGGCGCCCCTGGTGGCGGGCGTGGTGGACGCCTTCGAGTCGGCGGGTCTCCCCTGCTTCGGCCCCCGCCGGGCCGCAGCCCAGCTGGAGGGCTCCAAGGCCTTCACGAAGGCCTTTCTGGCACGCCACCAGATCCCCACCGCCGCCTACGGGACCTTCACCGAGGTCGCCCCGGCATTCGCCTATCTGGACCAGGTGGGTGCGCCCATCGTGGTCAAGGCGGACGGACTCGCCGCCGGCAAGGGGGTCATCCTGGCCCAGGACCTCCCGACCGCCCGGGCGGCGGTTCGCAACATGCTGGGGGAGGGCCGCTTCGGCGCCGCAGGGGCTCGGGTGGTAATCGAGGAGCTCCTGACCGGCGAGGAGGCGAGCTTCATTGTCATGGCGGACGGGGAGCACTGCCTTCCGCTCGCCAGCTCCCAGGACCACAAGGCCCGGGACGACGGGGACCGGGGCCCCAACACCGGCGGCATGGGGGCCTATTCCCCGGCGCCCGTGGTCACACCCGAGGTCCACGAGCGGGTGATGGAGCAGGTGATCCGACCCACCCTGCGGGGACTCGCGGCCGAGGGCATGCCCTATCGGGGCTTCCTCTATGCCGGTCTCATGATCGGGGCGGACGGGACACCCCGGGTCCTGGAGTACAACTGCCGCTTCGGCGACCCCGAGACCCAGCCGATCCTGATGCGGCTCCAGTCAGACCTGGTGGAGCTCTGCCTCGCCGCCCTGGGAGGCCGGCTGGACCAGGCCCGAGCGGAATGGGACCCCCGAGTGGCCCTGGGCGTGGTCATGGCCGCCGGTGGCTACCCCGACGCTTATGAAAAGGATCACGCCATCGAGGGACTCATCGGGCTGGACGCCCCGGACCTCAAGGTCTTCCACGCCGGAACCCGCCTCGACAGGGACCGCATCCTCACCAGTGGCGGCCGGGTACTCTGCGTCACGGCACTCGGCGAGACGGCCCAGGCCGCCCAGGACCGGGCCTACGCCGCCGTCCGGAAGATCCGCTGGCAGGACGCTTACTGCCGCACCGACATCGGTTACCGCGCCGTCGCCCGGGAGCAGGCGGGCGGCTGAGGGCCAGTCCACCCGCGACACCGGGTGGACAGAATCCTCTGGATTTGAGCTATCGCCGAACCCCTGATCGCCGCAACCCGCGCGCCATATTGACTCAAGCCCAGTACGAAGAGCACGACGACCGCCCCCCGACGACCATCTCGTCCGGCTACACGGGTTCACCTGGGACGACTATCAGCGTACGCTGTCTTCGGGACCGGGGACGCCTAGCGCCCCCATTTCGACATCGAGGTGGTGTGGACCTCAGGCCGCATCGAAAAGTTTGAGATCTACCGCAAGCTCCGCGTCGCCGAGGTTTGGTGCTGGCGCCGAGGCCGCGTCCAACCCTACCGATTGCGCGGCGAGCGGCATTTCCCCGTCGATGCCAGGGAGGCCCTGCCGGGCCTGGACCTTGATCTGCTGACCCGCTTCCTCGAACGCCCCACCATCTCGGAGGCGATACACGGGTATCCGAGGGCATGGGTTTCAGAGGGAAAACCTGAGCGGAGAAAAGACAGGAGTGTCGCCGTGCTCAGGATGCGAAACGGGACATCCCCGTCGCCCTATCGCCTTGCGCTCGGCGACGGCCACTGTGCCCCGGTACGCCCCGCTCCCGGGTCACGGCATCTCCACGGCGCGCCCCGCGGCCCGCTGCCGCTGGAGTTGTGGTGACGTTTTTATGGCGTAACGTTATCGTGACAGTATATGCATTCAAACAGCGGCTAGCGTGGATTGAGTATACTGTCCCTGCAATTCCCGGGAGCAGGGGCCCGCACTAGCGAGATGCTGATTAAATGGCTTCCTGCCATTCAATCAGCATCTGCCAAGTGGGCTGACCGGACCAGAACCCTTGGACTTCCTATCCTTCCCCCGCAAAAGAGTTACCGGCTGTGGTCCGCGCCTATGCAACGCGGATCACAGCCTGGCTCAATCCGCCCCTTCTGTTCTCAAGGTGTTTCGAAGCGAGTGAGTGCGTCGCCCAGAATCGCCGGCTGGTCGATGGCCGTCCCGGCGCTCTCCCAGAACCGATTGAAGCTCGGCATGGAGTTGGGCATGGTCTCCTCGTGAAACACCACTTCCCTGATTTTTGCGGGGTTCGCCATCCACCATTCCAGGCTATTGAGCTTCGTATCGCTGGTGGTGTGGCAACTCCGGCACGAGGGGACGAAGACCCCACGGTAGAGCTGCTCCTCACCCGCCCAGCTTGAGGGAATATAGGTGAGGTCCTGCGTGCTTCTCGGGAGCCCAGGGCCGCCGTAAAGACCGTTGATGAGCGCTCTGGTTGCCTGCGTCGGATTGGTGCGGAGCACGGCTTGGTTAAACTGCTTGAATGCCTTCTCCAGGTCAGCCTGAGGCGGGTTACCGAACGTCATGGTATTGATGTCAAACGCGAGGAAGGTCCCGTTGGTTTCTCCAGAACCGTCGTTATACTCGGACAAGGGAGACACTGCATCATCATCTCCCCCGTGGCACGAGAAACAGGCGGCCGGGAGGAATAACTGCTCCCCACGACTGTCGAACGCTGTACTGGCCAGTCGGGTACCGGCTGGATCAGTGTCGAAGACGTAAAACTTGGTGATCCGCGTTCCGTCGGGTCCCGGAGAATACTCCATATTGACGATCGACACCCTATTCTTGTCAGAGTTGGCATCATCCTGTGAACTGTAGTTGACAGTGGTGAAGGCAATGTTGCCTTTCTTCCCGGGTCTCTTGTCGACGACCATCTCGATCCTACGAAAGAATGACAGGTCTCCCTGGTTGAAATAGCCCGCGGCGACGACGACCTTGTTGAGCGGGTCGTTGAAACCGTTTACCTCCTCCCAGTCACGCTGAGTCGTTCTCAGGCCGTCTGGATCGATGGTGTTGTAGTAAGCATTGGCGACGTCGACATCGTCGACCCCGCCCGCCTTCAGGAAATTATGCTGCGCCGAGGTGGCGGTACCCGGTACCGCGATAGAGAAACTCACCACCAGCACGCCCACAACCGCTACTCTTGTCTTCATCGCTTTCTATCCTCTGTTTAGGCCGCGCTAACAGGATTGACCCCGTTAGTCTGGCGTTCGTGACTCGTCAGGCGAAAGGGTCCGGTCTTACGAACAAACATCCGATTGATGGCCATAGATACAGATACCGGTCTCTACTGGCCCGTCCAACCGCGTTCGTGAGCCGGGAGCAGGTCCCACATCGTCGGACGCCCCATGGACAACTCTAGGCTACAGGCGGGTCACTCTTAGTCGGTCTATTCGCCTACAGGGCTGTAGGCGAAGCCACGGACAAGGCAGGGATGCATACCCCCATGCGCGTAGCCGTTCGGGTTGAACCACGGGAAGCCGATGAAGGCCGGCCGGGCGCGGGTAATGTCGGCGGGCCTATCACCCTGCATCGCACGCTGCAACGCGCACCGAACGACGTCGGCGAGGGACCCTGAAAAGCATCTAGCCGACCCCGACCGCGGGCCTACAGTTCAGGTAGGAGAGACCTGAGCCGGAGACCCGGCGGGAGGAGTCGACGATGAAACTGTACGGCGGAATCGACCTACATTCCAACAACAGCGTGGTGGC